>NZ_CFJNYH010000003.1:0-110484 GCF_984815275.1 Coprobacillus sp. | reverse complement strand
CTTTTTTGGAATTAAGATGTCAAATTATGTTGATTATCACTTTGTTTATTGAAATTCCGTTCCAAAAACATTAAAATATTTTCATTTAATGAAAAAAGAAGCTAAGCTTCTTCTGTTATTATATTTAACTTTTCTTTGACTTCTTGATCAGTTAATCCATCGCATGATTTCATTAAATCAATTTCTTTTTCAAAATCTTTCTGATTCTTACTATTAAAATCAGAATTCTTTATTGTTTTGATATCTCCTGAAGTTTCTGAAAATTGATCATTTGTATAATAAGTAATTTCTTCTTGTGATATATAACCATCCTTATTAATAACTATTTGACTGATTGCATATCGTGTTTCTGTTTCTTCAATACCACCACCAGTTATTTCAGTCATCTTTAATTTTATAGTCAAAACAATTTGATTATCTTCATCTTTTCTCTCTACATTATAGACTTCATAATTCTTATCATTTAAATAATCAACATGTATTTTTTCTACAATATGAGAATAATCGTTCATGATATCATATTTATATGTATTATCATCACCTAAATAAAGTGAATGAAAATTATTTCCTTGCGTTATTGTATAAGATAATGTATTATATGCACCTTCTTCAAATACAGATTTAGAAACAAAACATAAATGATTATCTATTTTATAGATTTCATTATTCACAATATTTCCATTTTCATCAATATCACTTTTTACATAAGAAACATCATTATTCATCTTCTTTATAACTTCGCCTAGTGTTGCTTTACCATCCAAATTTTCATAAAGACCTTTTTGTGTTGATGAACCAGATGGTTTATCTGAACTCCCACACCCAACTAACATCACAGCGCACAAACATGCTATTATTCGCTTCAATTTCATATTTGTCCCTCCACTTATACTCATATAGTATACATTTTGGAAATTAATGTCAACAAAACAATTCTTAAGATTTTCTTAATATATAACCTACCTACATTTTTCTATTAGCAATCTCTACTTTCATTGTCCGTCCTTTAATAAGTGTATTGTTGAGTCTTTGAGCAACACTCTTACCTTTACCATTTAAAATATCTACATAACTACACATATCCTGAACTTGGATAATTCCAATATCATCACCATTAACATCTTCAAGAGCACAGATAGCTCCTACCAAATTTCCTGCTGCTATCTTTTTTCTTTTACCTACACTAAAATAAAGTCTCATAATATCTTCCTGTAAAACTTTATTTTTCTTTTCCTTTTGAACAACCATCTTTTTTAGTTCATTTAATGATTGACAATTAACAACCGTATTAAAAATAGATTCATTATCCTTTATATCAAATGATGTCTCTGTATAGTCTTCAATACACATACGACGTTTATAATCATCTTTACTCAATAATGAAATAGCAATTCCTGCTTTCCCAATCCTTGCTGTTCTGCCAATTCTATGAATATAATTTTGAGCTTCCCTAGGTAAATCATAATTTATAACATGAGAAATATTTTCAATATCAATTCCTCTTGCTGCTACATCAGTTGCAACTAAAAATTGAACTTTCCCTAAACGAAAATCATTCATATTTTCAAGACGATCAGTTTGTAACATACCTCCATGTATTTTATGCACAGATATACCATTTTTATATAACATATCATAAACTTCATTAACTCTTTCTTGTGTTTCACAAAAAATAATAGCACTTGAAGGCTTTTCATGAACAATCAGCTTTAAAAGAAAACCTGCTTTTTCATATGACATGACTTCATATGCATATGTTTCTATCTTTTGATTAATGACTTGAGATTGCTTTATATTGACCTGTACTGGATTTTTCATAAATTTTGCTGCGAGTTTTTTAATCTCTTCTGGTAAGGTTGCTGAAAAAAGACAAGTTGTTCTTTTGACTGGTAATTTTTCAATAATTTTTTCAACAGTTTCAATAAAACCCATATTTAGCATTTCATCCGCTTCATCTAAAACTAGATATTTTAAATGACTTGCATCAAATGTTCCTCTCTGTAAATGATCTAATATACGACCTGGTGTCGCTACAACAACATGTGTTTTTTGTTTTAAATCTTGTGTTTGAAACTTATATGGCTGTTTCCCAAAAATAGCTAAAGTCTTTATTTTTTTATAAGTGCCAATATTATCAAAATCTTCTTTTACCTGTATAGCAAGCTCTCTTGTTGGTGTTAATACCAGTACTTGTGGTTTATTCTCTTCCCAAACAACTGAATCTAAAAGCGGAATTGCAAAAGCTGCTGTCTTCCCACTTCCTGTCTTTGCTTTGACAATGACATCACGTTCTTGTTTTAACTCTGGGATGACTGCAGACTGGACTTCTGTTGCTTCACTATATCCTAACTTTTCAAGTGCATCTTGTATTCTTCCATCAATATTCAATTCTTTAAATTTCATAATTACCCTCGTTTCTACTTCCCTAGTATCCATGAATTCATCCAAACTTGCAAGAACTATTTAAAAATAAAGAAAAACTCATAACAAAAGTTATGAGTCCGAATCTTTATATTAATCTAATGCAGCAATCATAGCTTTATAAGAATCTTCTACTAAAGAAGCTCCACCAACCAATGCTCCATCAATGTCAGGTTGTTCTAATAATTCTTTTAATCCTTCAGGTTTCACAGATCCACCATATTGAATTCTTACTTTATCAGCAACTTCTTGACCATATAATTCAGCAACAACGCTTCTAATATATGCACAAACATCTTGTGCAATTTCATTCGTTGCAGTTTTACCTGTACCAATAGCCCATACTGGTTCATAAGCAATAACAACTCTTCCAGCACAGTTTGGACATACATCTTTGAAAGCAGCAACTGTTTGTGTCTTGACAACATCTTTAGTTGTTCCAGCTTCATATTCTTCCAATGTTTCACCAACACATACGATTGGAGTCATATCATTGTGTAAAACTTGTAACATTTTTGCATTGACTGTTTCATCAGTTTCACCAAAATATTGTCTTCTTTCAGAATGTCCTAAGATAACCCATTCAATTCCGATTTCTTTCAACATTTCAACACTGATTTCACCAGTATAAGCACCACTATCTTTAAAGTGACAGTTTTCAGCTGCAATAATTAAATTTTTTGCACCTTCTTTAGCAGCTTGTAAAGCTAAATATGGAGTAGCAATTCCCCAATCAGCATTATCATTACAAGCACTATCAACTGCAGCAACAAACGCTTTTGTATCTGCAATTGTTTTATTCATTTTCCAGTTTCCTACGATAATTGGTTTTCTCATTTTCATTCTCCCTAATTATTTATCATCAATAGCAGCAATACCAGGTAAAACTTTACCTTCCATGTATTCTAATGAAGCTCCTCCACCTGTAGAAATGTGAGAAACTTTATCTGCATATCCTAATTGCATAACAGCAGCAGCACTATCTCCACCACCAATAATTGTATTGGCATCATCTAAATTAGCTAATGCTTCACATACAGCAATTGTTCCTTTTGCAAATGGTTCCATTTCAAATACACCCATTGGTCCATTCCAGATAACTGTTTTTGCACCTGCTAAAGCATTTTTGATGTTTTCAACAGATTTAGGTCCAATGTCTAATCCCATATATCCTTCAGGTACATCTTCACCACAAACTTTGATATCACCTGTCTCTGCAAACGCATTATTGATAACAGAATCAACAGGTAAGATTAATTTATCTCCACCTTTAGCAATAATTTCTTTAGCAACTTCAATACGATCTTCTTCAACTAAAGAATTACCAATGTTATGTCCCATTGCTTTCATGAAAGTATAAGTCATACCTCCACCAACAATAACTTTGTCAGCAATCTTTAATAAGTTTTCAATAACTAAAATTTTATCAGAAACTTTAGCTCCACCTAAGATCGCTACCATAGGTCTTTCTGGATTACTTACAGCTTTTCCAATATATGCGATTTCTTTTTCTACTAAGAAACCAGCTGCTGATGGTAAGTGAGCAGGAATTCCCGCTGTAGAAGCATGAGCTCTATGTACAGAACCAAATGCATCTTCAACAAATACATCACCTAAAGATGCCCAGTATTTTCCAAGTTCTGGATCATTTTTACTTTCACCAGCTTCATAACGTGTATTTTGTACTAAAATAACTTGACCATTATTAGCTTCTTTCACTGCATTTTCAAGTTCAGCTCCTCTAGTACAATTAACGAATTTAACATCAACTCCTAATAATTCAGATAATCTAGGAGCAACAACAGCTAAATCATTTTTAGCTTTGTCTTCTTCAGTTTTTACTTTCCCTAAATGAGAAAATAATACAATTGCTTTTGGTCCTTCTGCTAATAAATATTTTAGAGTTGGTAAAGCAGCAACAATTCTGTTGTCGTTTGTAATTTCTCCTGTTTCTTTGTTTCTAGGTACATTGAAGTCAACACGAACTAAGACAGTTTTTCCAGCAACTTCAATATCTTTAATTGTTTTTTTATCCATTTTTCACATTCCTCCATGGTTGAATTATAACACTCTTACTGACGATTTTCAATCGCTTTCTTTGCTTATGTGAAGCATTTATCAAGGCTTTCTCTTATCTTTCATTATATCGCTATTTTTCGCATTTTCATATGAAGAAAAACGTTATGTTTTGTCTTTACATAACGTTTCCATTCTATCCATTTTCATGAATAGAATTGATAATATATTGATTCACTTCTTCTTCAGGAATTTGTAATAATATAGAAATCTCACTATTTAAAAAGTGTTCTGCCTGTATTCGATACGCTCTTTCAAAAGAATATGCTTTCTTCATTTTCTCTCTTACATAAACACTTTTAATAACTTTTACCCATTCAAGTTCATCATATTTCATCATTGCCTCTTGATAGAGTTCTTCTAAAACTTTCTTTTGAGGAGCATAAACTGTTCTTATAAATTCTATTCTCTCTAAAATATCTTTAATAGTTTCTAAAGAACAAATCTTTCTGATAATATGATGGTGATTTATATTTTTGATTTCCTGACTTATATAATCTTCTATAATGACTTGATTGTTCTCTACTTCTATAACTCTAGCAATACCATCTTGATAAACAATATAATCATTTTGATCATACATACATCTATACCTCATTAACTTCAAATTGATCACAAATAAAAGAAACAACATCTTCTTGTTCAATATCTAATACATAAGCAAATTCGTCATATAGAACTTTTTCTGCATCCTTAAAAAATTTATCATCAGCAGCATGAATTTTTTTACCATCTTTCTTTAACTCCTGTTGATATAAATAGAGTGTTCGAATCATTTTCATCAATTCTTTACGATTACCACTTTTTATAATCTCACGATATTTTTCTTTTCGCTGATTATCATTTTCAATCCAGCAATAGTCTTCATTAGGAAGTGTTCGAATTAATTCATGAATATCTTCAACCGAAAGAATTCTCTTGATCTTAGATACCAATTCTTCATTATCAATAGGTATATATACAATTGAATGTTCATTATATACAGGCTTTAATACATAATATTCAACAACCTTATTTGCAAATGAGCGCTTTGTTAAATCAGTTATCTTACATACGCCTTCATTCCCATATACCACCATATCGTTAATCTTATACATTCATCATCCTCCTTATAATAAAACAACGCATTACCTGCACCAACTGGATTTACGTTTGGGCAAACAACGCGTTGAGTTTCTTACATTATATCATACTTTTTTAAATAATGTCAGAAAGAAAATTCGTAAAATTCTGATTATCTTCGATATGCTTTGATAGGTTCTTTACGATTCGACAATAACTTATAAAGCGAAAGAAGAATACTGCAGATCCCAATGACACCAATTAAACAAGCTAAAATAAATTGCAATTCTCTAAAAATATCAAATACATGTAATATCCATAAACTAAACAATATCGATATAATAAGTATAGTCATCATCAGTTGTATCATTATTAATTTCTTTTTTTTCATCATCTCTATCACCTGTAGCCATAATAACATATTTATATGGAGTTTCTATGAAGAGTCAACTATTATTATAAATCACATATTTCAAAATAATGAATACTTTAAATTAGGTGATTCTATGAATAATGCTATTGAACCAGAAATGATTTATCAACTTGTAAATCAAGATTATACTTTTATTGATATAAGAGATCCACACCAATACAATCAACTGCATATTAAAAACTTTCTAAATATTCAACCTGATCAACTATTAAGAGATATCTTAACTTTTTCCAAATCAAAACCAATTGTTTTGATTTGTTATAGTGGAAAAAGAACTGAGGAACTCTCTCGTCAATTATCCCAATTAGGATTTCAAGCCTATTATATATCAGGAGGATTTCAAGCCTTTTTAAATGTGCAAAATGATATGTATTTTTAAAAGCCATCATAGATTGATGGCTTTTAGATTATGACTTTGACAATTGATAGAATGCCTCTAACCCTGCAAATTGACCTTGGGCTGACAATTCATCTTCAATTCTTAATAATTGATTGTATTTTGCAATACGATCTGTTCTTGAAGCAGAACCAGTTTTGATTTGTCCAGCGTTTGTAGCAACTGCAATATCAGCAATTGTTGTATCTTCTGTTTCACCAGAACGATGTGAAATAACTGCTGTATAATTAGCTTTTTGAGCCATTTCAATAGCTTCTAATGTTTCAGTTAATGTTCCAATCTGATTCACTTTAATTAAGATTGAATTCGCAACACCTCTTTCAATACCTTGTTGTAATCTTTTTGTATTTGTGACAAAGAAATCATCACCAACAAGTTGAACTTTACCACCTAACTTCTCAGTTAGATAATCCCATCCTTCCCAGTCATCTTGATCCAATCCATCTTCTATTGAAATAATTGGATACTTTTCACATAACTCAACATAGAAATCAACAAGTTCTTTTGATGTAAAAGATTTGTTGTTTTCACCAGGTAATGTATACATACCATCTTTATAGAATTCTGAACTGGCTACGTCCATTGCTAATTTCACATCAGTACCTGGTTGATATCCAGCTTTTTCAATAGCTTCTAGAATTGTTTGAATTGCTTCTTCATTAGATGCTAAATTCGGTGCAAAACCACCTTCATCACCAACTGCTGTATTTAATCCTTTAGCCTTCAAGACCTTCTTTAAAGCATGGAAAATTTCTGCTCCCATTCGAATTGTCTCTTTAAATGAACCTGCACTTACTGGCATAATCATAAATTCTTGGAAATCTACATTATTATCTGCATGTGCACCACCATTTATAATATTCATCATTGGTGTTGGTAAAACATGGGCATTAGCTCCACCAATATATTTATACAATGGGACATTTAAACTATCTGCTGCACATCTTGCAACTGCTAATGAAACACCAAGAATTGCATTTGCTCCTAATTTTCCTTTATTTGCAGTCCCGTCTAAGGCAATCATTGCTTCATCAATTTCTCTTTGGGCAGTGACATCTCTACCTACAATTTCTTTCGCAATAATTTCATTAACATTATCAACTGCTTTTGATACTCCTAACCCCAAATATCTATTTTGGTCTCCATCTCTTAATTCCACTGCTTCATGAACACCTGTAGATGCACCACTAGGGACAATGGCTCTACCAAATGCTCCATATTCACTGCTAACTTCAACTTCGACTGTTGGATTCCCACGAGAATCTAACACTTCTCTTGCATAGATACGACTAATTTTATCCATCTTTCGTCCTCCTTAAATAGAGTTCCTACCCTATGTGGTTGGCATAGGATAGAAAATCATTTATACACACAAAGTTAGTCTTCGCTAACCATATATAGAATAACACATCATTATTTTTTATGCAACATTTATGCATAAAAAGAAATGCCAAAAAAACTTTTTCAAATAATCGAAGTGAAAATTAACTCATTTATTGTCAAAATTGAGAAAACCATATGTTTTTTTAGCAGATCTTTTTCTTGTTTTTATAAAAAAGCACCTATCAATTTGTGATAAAGTGCTCTTTCCATATTATCGATTGACTGAAGATGCAATCTTATGATATGTCCAACGTTTACCTCTAATAGCAATAGATAATGTCATAATATTTTCTGGTAAAGCCATACCACACCATCCCGCATCACCAATATGTTGAATATCAATACCACATCGCTTATTCATTAATGCAATCTCTCTAATGGTTGCTTCATCACTACCTTCTTGAGATGTTCCAATTGCACTTAATGATAATGCACCTTTAGATTTAATGAATTGACAAGCTGTATGTAATTCTTTTTCAGTTAAACCAGGGACTGTATTCACAGCTGGCATTAAGATAATATCTGCTCCCGCTTCAATAAATCCTTCAATACTTTTCAAATCAACCAATGCTTCATCAATTCCAGAAGAATGCATTTTTCCAGCAATAATGAGACCACCAAAATATTCTTTTGCTAATAATATTGCTTTTTCGATAGATGCATGACTTACTCCAGTTCCAGGATTACCTGTTAAACAAATAAAGTCAAAACCAAGTTCTTTTGCTTTTATGAATGTCTCTTTTGTTGCATGACGTCCACTAGATATTTCATATCTATCTTCCATCATAGTAGCATCATTATCAATTGGTTCTAGATTACAACCTACAGGTCTTCCTATTAGTTTTTTTAATAACTGAACAGGTTGCTCTGTTTCTGGCAAACCCATAATTGTAGGATGATTGCAGTCAAAGACATTCAATAAGACCATATCACTTCCAAAAGAAACAGCCAATTCAGCATTTGTTAAATCTCCTAATAAAGGTGGAATTGCGCAGACTGTTTCAGTCATCACAGTTCTTCCTTCACATGCAAGAATAGATTGTTTTAATTCATCCTTGTTCATACTTAACATTTCACTTGTTGTACAATTTAATAATCTTTTCATAATCAAACCTCCATTTCTATTTTCTATTATACTCTTTTTTTCCTCATATGAAAGAAAACTGAATGATTTTCATCTTTCAGCTATATCTTTATCAAGATAACGATTTATAAAGTATGAGATGATTGTTGATAAGATAATACCACCTATCACAATGATAGAAATATACTGGAATAATCCCCATGTCATTGGCGCAAGTTGTAACCAATCCCAGAACAAACGAGTTGCAATAATAAATCCAATGACATCAATAATCAATACAAAACCTCTGTACCAGTTTACTGGACTATAAATACGATAAATCAAGTGGATAGCAATCATTGCAGTTGAGAAATAAAGAATTGTAAACAATTCATTTAAATTTAATCCTAATTGATCAGAAAAGATACTCATACAAATAACACTCAAAACAACTGCCATCGCATTTGGAACAGAATAACGTAAAGTATGACGTGCAATTGATTCTTTTTGTTTACTAATATTCTTTTCAAACAAAATCATAAATGATGGAAAACCTTCTACAAAGTTATCTAATAAAGTCATTTGAAAAGGAATAAATGGATAAGGCATATTCAATAAAACCATTGCTATGGCAATCAAAATTGTATAAATGGTTTTTAAATAGTACATAGAAGCAGAACGCTCCACATTATTAGTATCTAAACGTCCTTCTTTGACAACATCGACCATTGTAGATAATTCACCATTAATGACTACAAATTGAGATATTTGTTTAGCAGCATCTGACCCCGATCCCATTGCAATAGAAACATCTGCATCTTTCAATGCCAAGACATCATTCACTCCATCACCAGTCATCGCAACTTTTAATTTATGGCTTTGAAGCGCTAATATCATTTTGTGTTTTTGATGAGGCGTTGCTCGACCAATAACATTATAATTCATAATAGCATTTTCAATATCTTCATCTGTTTGTAATGTTGTTGCATCCAGATAATGGCTTGAATTTTCGACACCAGCTTGAGCTGCCAACGCACTCACAGTCACTGGATTATCACCTGAAATCACTTTAATAAGAACATCATTTTCTCTAAAGAAATCAATTGTTTCTTTAGCATCTGCTCTTAATGGATCAAGAATCACAATTGCTGCCATAGGTATTGCGTTTTTCAAATCATCTTGAAATGTTTCAAAATCAGGATGATGAGCAACAAGGAGAACACGTGCACCTTTTTGTTTTGCCACCTCAACACTTTGTGGCATTACCAAATCAGGTATAATAAATTCTGGAGCCCCTACAATTATTGTTCCTACGTTCTCTAAGAAAGAAGCACTCCATTTTCTAGCTGAAGAAAAAGAGACTCTATCCTTGGTGTCATATTTTGTATTTCCTTGGAAATATTTCGACAATGTTTGAAATGTTGCATTGTTATCAAGACTACCACTAACAAATGAAGACATAACATCATTAATATCATAAGGTAATTTATGGTCAAATAAAATGAGATCTTGAACTTCCATTTTTCCTTGTGTTAATGTCCCTGTTTTATCCAAGCATAATACATCAGCATGAGATAATGTTTCAATACTGAACATTTCTTGAACAAGAACCTCTTTTTTCCCTAATCGAACAATACTAGCAGCCATTGAAACACTTGTTAATAATACCAATCCTTTTGGCAACATCCCAAGCAATGCTGTAGAAGTATTAACTATAGCCATTGTCATTGACTCATCACGCACAATTAATGCTTGATATAACATCAATATACTCAATGGTAAAACAAGAAAACTTGTAAACTTTGTGACTTTATTAAAAAATGTCACAAGTTCAGAAATCACTGGTTTACGGTTTCTTGCTTCATTAGCAATCTTTGTTGCATAGTTATCTATTCCGACATGCTCTACTTCAGCATGACAAGCACCTGAAACAATAAAGCTCCCTGACAAAAGATGATCTCCAACTCTTTTTAAAACAGGATCAACTTCACCAGTAAGTAATGACTCATCAACCTCTACTGCTGTATCTAAAACTATAGAATCAGCAGATATTTGATTTCCTGTTTCTAAATAAATAACATCGCTAAGAACTATTTCTTCATTATCTATTTCTTGAATTTGGTCATCTCTTAAAACTTTTGTCTTTGGTGAGATAATTAAATTAAGTTTGGCTACCATATTTCTTGATCTTATTTCCTGATAAATTCTAATGACTGTATTAGAAGTTACAATAACGACAAAAAATAAACTAGACCATGCTTGAACCATAATTAAAGCAACAGCTATTACAAAATTGTATGCATTAAATAAATTAAAAACATGTTCAATGACAATTTGACGATAACTCTTTACGAGTGGCTTAGGAGATATATTCATATGTCCTAATTTCATTTCATTTTGAACTTGTTCATTTGTTAATCCTTTGACTTTTCTCACACTTACACCTACTTTTGTTTTCTATCATAACATATTTCTTTCAAAACTCATAATTATTCACATAAACTTTACATTATATTATCATATTGTTATAGATAATTTATGATTATTTTGTCTAATAATTTCTAAAGAAAAACGAAAGAATACTATAAATCATAATAAAATATAAAAATCTCTAATTATAAAATAATAATCAGAGATCATTAAATGATGAAACGAAGTTTGTGTGTGTGAGTTTTATCTTCTTATATTTAGTTTTCTGTTGTTTGAACTCCGCTTTCTTCACTTAATTTTTGTTTTTCAAGTAATTTAAAGAATGGATAATATAAACACATATCCAATACAATTAATCCGATAACCATAATAGCTGCTCTAAAATCCATACATCCCAATGCAGCTCCTAATGGTGCAGGAGTTGTCCATGGTGTTTCAATAACACCTTTTCCAACAATCTGAAATGCCATACACGCATAAGCAATAATAGAATTAATAACTGGTACAAAAATAAACGGTATCATCATTAATGGATTTAACACCATTGGTAATCCAAAGATAATTGGTTCATTAATATTAAAGATTGCTGGTCCTATTGAAAGTTTCCCCAAAGTTTTTAATTCCACTGATTTCGAACGAAGCAGTAAGATACATAATCCTAAAGTTGCTCCACCGCCACCCAGTGTTATCACATATGACCAAAATGGTTGTGTAAAGAAATGGGCAATGGGTTCACCAGCAGTAAATGCAGTAATATTAGCAACTAAATACATTTGCATAAAAGGCAATCTAATTGGTTGTGTAATGCTTGCACCATGTAATCCAAAGAACCAGAATGTCTGAGCAATAATTGTAATTAAACAAATTCCCAATAAAGAATCTAATCCTGAAATTGCTGGTGCTAAAAGTGTCATAATCATACTTGGTAACAATTCTCCACTCACATTTTGAATGAATAACGAAATAGCATAGAATGTAATAACACAGACAAATAATGGCATAATTGCATCAAATGAAGAACTAATCGCTGGTGGAACACCTTCTGGCATCTTAAAACGAATATTTTTAGCTAACATAAAATGCATAATTTCAACACAGCCAATAGCAACAATGATAGCTGTAAATATTCCCTTCGCATCTAAGAATGTCATTGGTATATAATTACCTGCCATACCTAATAAATCAGTCATATTTGATCCTTCGCTTATAGCACTTGTAGGGACAGCAGATACAGCTGGTGATGTCACTATAAAAAAAACAGCTGTCGAAACAATTGCAGTATTTAATGTTGGCATCTTATATCTCTTAGCCAAATGATATGCAATAGCAAAGGCTACAAATAACCCCATTAAAGCCATCGTCATATTATATGGTAATTGCAGCATCGCTTTGTTAGCCTGTGCCCAATTATACCATCCTAACAACAAATCACTAATAAATCCCCAATTAGGTAACGTATCTGGTTTAAATGGCGGTGTTGAAATAATTAAACATACACCACCTAAGATAGATAACGGAATAGCAACAACCATTCCATCACGAATAGCAGCCAGATGTCTTTGATTCCCTAATTTATTTGCAATCGGTACAAGCGTACGATTTGCAAGTTCATTGAATTTTTCCATGAAATTCATGAATATTCCTCCCTCCTGAATCTGTACCCTGATTATATAATTATGGCTCTTACAAATTCAATTATTTTCCATATTGTCGAAAACATTTCCACAATGTGGAAATGAGTTGATAATGATCTATAATTGTTATATATTTATAAATTAGTGTTAAATTATTCGAAAAATCATAAATTTAAATATCAAAATATATTCTTGACACAAGTCTAAAAAAAATTATAATGGGACATGTGTGAGTATTATCTTCTTGTGAAAGATGTGTGAAAAACACAACGAGATCAAGGAGGAAAAAGTTTATGAAGTTAATTATTGAAGAAAATGAACAAAAAATGAGTGAAAGTGCTATGCACATTTTACTAGGTACAATGATGCAGGATAAGAGAGTTAATATTTCTTTAACTGCTGGGAAATCTCCAATCAATTTGTACAAGATGATGATTCCTTATGTCAAGGATCAAGAAAAATTTAAAGATATTGAGTATTACTTATTTGATGAAGCCCCATATCTTGATAAACCTTATGGCCCTAACTGGGAAGAAATGCAAGAATTATTCTTTAAAGATGCCCATATTCCTGCCAAAAGAATTCATACCACAACTATGGAAAACTGGGAAACATATGATCAGGAAATTCGTGATGCTGGTGGCATTGATGTTATGTTAATTGGACTAGGATTTGATGGCCATTTCTGTAGCAATTGTCCAAGATGTACACCAATGGATAGCTATACTTATCCAATGGACCGTGCAACAAAAAATGCTGCAAATCCTACATATCCAGCCAAACCACATTTACCTGTTACATTAACAATGGGTCCAAAAAGTTTAATGCGTGTTAAACATCTGGTCATGATTGTTACAGGCAAAGAAAAAGCTGAAATTTTAAAACAAGTCTTAGATTCACCGATTACAGATGAATTGCCAGCAACTGTCTTAAAACTTCATCCTAATTTTACAGTTATCTGTGATAAAGAAGCTGCTTCTTTATTAAATAGGGAAGATTATAAGAGACTTTAATTTTTATAAGGAAAACAACATCGTTCGTTTTCCTTTTATCAACTCTTTTCCAAAATCTGGAAAAGTTTTTTATTTCATGGAAATCCCTTGGTCTTATATATGGAGATTGATATACTTAACTATATAAAAAATGAGGTAAAAAATATGACTAAGAAAAAAACAATGATGACAAATAAATACGATATTATTGAAGTGAGAATGTGTAGGTTTTTTGCTATGGTGATTGATTGGTATCTTACCAATATGCTTGCTGTTATTCCTATCACTTTTTATTTTCGTGGAGACGATTACTTACAACCCTATATGTTTGAACTCAATGAATATAGTTTTCAAATTGGACTATTGCTTGGAATTTATGCAATTATCATTGGTATTGTCTATTATGTTGTCATTCCTAGTTTTGTTTGGAAAGGTCAGACATTAGGAAAGAAGCTATGTAAAATACAAGTCATTGATCAAAATGCCAATGAACTCACATTACAAACTATTTTAAAAAGAGAATTACTCGGTGCTGTTATTTTAGAAGGTGGAATCATTATAACTGCAACATACATAAGAAAATTACTACCTTTGTTTGGTTTAGCAAGTTTTGTAACACCACTTAAATATATTGCCTATGCACTTACAATTGTTTCTATTGGCTATGCATATTTTCAGCCAATGTCACAGGCATTCCACGATAAGATAGCTAATACTCTTGTCATAAAGAAATAAATTGTATTCTCCCAACTTTCATGATATATATAATATATATGTCGAAAAGAGGGAAAAACTATGTTTAATTTGATGATTATTCTATTATCTACTATTAATAGTGAACCAAAAGACTCTAATAATTATAAAATAGCAAAATTTATTATTGAAAATATTCATAATTTAGAGGAATTTACTTTAACTGATTTTGCCCAAAGTTGCTATGTTTCTAATTCCAGCATCTCACGTTTCTGCCGTGATATTGGCTTAAGGGATTTTCATGCTTTAAAGAATCAAATAGCTAGATTTGCGATTGAACACGAACATGCAAAAGGCAAATTCAACTTTAAAGATTTTGAAGCTCAATCCTTAAGTAAATCTTATATTTTGAGTGTTATAGATAATTTAAAAACACTTTATAATAGTCATATTGAAAATGATCTTGAGCATTTGGTAGAAGATATACACGCATATAAGAAAGTTGCTGCTTTTGGATATATGCAATCTGAAAATGTTGCTTTAAATCTACAATATGACTTACAAACAAATGGTAAAATACTTTTTACTTGTATCAAGTTTATTGATCAAGTTGATTATATCAATAATGCTGATGAAGAAACTTTAATTATTATCTTCTCAGAGTCCGGAACTTATTTTGATCGTGTCTTTCAGCGAACCAAACCATTTAAGAATTTAAAAATGAAACCTAAAATATATATGATAACATCTAATTTTAGTATCTCCCTCCCTTATATAGACGCATATGTCCGTTATCACAGTCGAAATGATTTCGCAAGTCATCCTTATCCTCTGATTATTATTTCAGATCTCATTTGCGTCCAGTATACAAAAATATTACAAGAAAAAAATAACAAAACAGCCTTATAGACAATTATTTATGTCTACAAGGCTATTTTTAATTATTCACTAATATCATTTTCATCAAAGACTTCATCAATAGGTGCTCCTGGTGCAACCATTGGGAACACTTTATCATCCTCTTGAATAATGCATTCAATAACAATTGGTCCATTATAATCAATGGCTTCTTGAATCGCAGGTAAAACTTCTTCTTTCTTTGTCACCCTAATAGCTTTACACCCTAAACCTTCAGCAACTTTACAAAAATCAACTTTATCATTTAAGATTGTTGCAGAATAACGTTTATCATAGAATAGTGTTTGCCATTGTCTAACCATACCTAAGACATGATTATTTAAAACAACTTGAATGATTGGAACATTATATCGAGATGCCGTTGCCAATTCATTGAGATTCATTCTAAAACATCCATCTCCAGCAATATTGAAAACAACTTGATCTGGCTTTCCATATTTTGCCCCCATAGAAGCCCCTAGACCGTATCCCATTGTTCCTAACCCACCACTTGTAATCAATTGGCGAGGTCTTCTAAAATGGTAATACTGAGCAGCCCACATTTGATTTTGGCCAACTTCTGTACAAATAATAGCATTACTATCTGTCATAGCTTCTATTTGTTCAATAACATAAGGTCCTGTTAAAATATCTGGATTATATGTTAATGGGAATTGTTCTTTTAACCCTCTGATTTCTTTTAACCATTGGGGATGATTTTGTTGTGCTAACAATAAGTTTAATGCCCCTAAAATACTCTTAGCATCTCCAACAATACCCAAGTCAACTGCAACATTCTTATTAATTTCTGCAGCATCAACATCAATATGAATAATCTTAGCATTTCTTGCAAATTTGGCTGTATTTCCAGTGACACGATCACTGAACCTAGCCCCCACAACAATTAATAAGTCACATCGAGAAACACCTAAATTACTCGTTTTTGTTCCATGCATCCCTAGCATTCCTGTATAACGTGGGTTAGTTCCATCATAAGCCCCTTTTCCCATCAATGAATCAGCTACAGGTGCATCAATTTTTTCTACAAATTCTTTAAGTTCTTCAGATGCTCCAGCGGCAATAGCTCCACCGCCAACAAACACAAATGGTCTTTCACTCTTTTCAATCATCTGAATAGCTTTCTTGATTGTCTCTGTTGGATAAGTATAACTACGTCTTTCAATGACTTCAGGAACTTGTGGTTTATAATCACCCTTTTTAATAGTGACATCTTTTGTAATATCAACGAGGACAGCCCCAGGTCTTCCTTCTTTAGCGATTTGAAATGCCTTACGAATAGTTGGAGCTAAATCCTCAATTTTCTTAACAATAAAGTTATGCTTAGTAATTGGCATTGTCACTCCAGCAATATCAACTTCTTGAAAGCTATCTTTTCCAAGTAATGAAACCGCCTGATTGGCTGTAATTGCAACAAGAGGAATCGAATCCATTTGTGCAGTTGCAATTCCAGTGACAAGATTTGTTGCTCCTGGACCACTTGTTGCTAGACAAACACCTACCTTACCAGTTGCACGAGCATATCCATCAGCAGCATGAGATGCACCTTGTTCATGAGAAGTCAAGATATGGTTAATCTTATCCTGATATTTATATAGACTATCATAGATTTCTAAAATTGTTCCACCAGGATACCCAAACACAGTATCAACACCTTGTTCAAGTAAGCATTCAACAACAATATCTGATCCTTTCATTTCCATAGTATCTTTCCTCCTCTTCTTTAATCTTTAACTTTTAAAACTGCTCCAGTGTTTGCTGAAGTAACCATTGCAGCATATTTCTTCAAATATCCTTTCACTTCAGGCATTTTAGGTTCCCAGTTTTTCTTTCTTTCTGCCATTTCCTCATCACTGACTAATAATTGAATACTATTATTCTCAATATCAATCTCAATCATATCTCCCTCTTGAACAAAAGCAATTGGTCCTCCAACTGCTGCTTCAGGAGAAACATGTCCAATTGATGCACCACGAGTCGCACCAGAGAAACGTCCATCAGTAATCAAAGCAACATCTTTATCTAACCCCATCCCAGCGATTTCACTTGTAGGGGATAACATTTCACGCATTCCTGGACCACCACGAGGTCCTTCATAACGAATCACAACGACATCACCAGCCACAATTTTACCTGCACGAATAGCCGCAATTGCATCTTCCTCACAATCAAAGACTCTTGCCGGTCCCTTATGTTGCATCATTTCTGGTGCCACTGCTGATTTCTTTACAACACAGCTATCTGGTGCTAAGTTCCCTTTTAAGACTGCAATACCACCAGTTTTGCTATAAGGATTAGTAATAGGTCTAATAATATTTGGGTCAAGATTGACACAACCCTCAATATTCTCTTTTAATGTTTTTGTTGTACATGTCATAACATCTGTATGCAAAATGCCTAAAGTATCTAATTCATTCATAACTGCATAAACCCCACCAGCCTCATTCAAATCTTCCATAAATGTATCTCCAGCAGGAGCTAAATGACATAAGTTAGGTGTTTTCTTGCTGATTTCATTGGCAATTTCTAAGTTCAAATCAACACCTGCTTCATAAGCAATTGCTGGTAAATGCAACATTGAGTTTGTTGAACATCCTAAAGCCATATCAACAGTTAAGGCATTCAAGAAAGCATTTGGTGTCATAATATCTCTTGGTTTAATATCTTTTTCTACCAATTCCATAATTTGCATTCCAGCATGTTTTGCCAGTCTAATTCTTTCACTATAAACAGCCGGAATTGTTCCATTTCCTTTTAATCCCATTCCAAGAACTTCTGTTAAACAATTCATAGAATTAGCAGTATACATACCTGAACATGATCCACAAGTAGGACAGGCTTTTTCTTCAAATTCTTTTAATTTTGCTTCAGTTATTTTACCTGAATTAAATTCTCCAACAGCTTCAAATAAAGTTGATAAACAAGTTTGTTTCCCATCTAATCTTCTACCAGCTAACATTGGTCCGCCACTTACAAAAATTGTTGGAATGTTTAATCTAGCAGCTGCCATTAATAATCCAGGAACATTTTTATCACAATTAGGAATCATAACCAATCCATCAAATTGATGTGCATTAGCTAAACATTCAGTACTGTCACAAATCAACTCTCTTGTAACCAATGAATATTTCATTCCTGTATGATTCATAGCAATCCCATCGCAAACTGCAATAGCTGGAACTTCAATTGGTGTTCCACCTGCCAAATAAATTCCTTTCTTGACTGCTTCGGCTATTTTATCTAAGTTCATATGTCCAGGAACAATTTCATTATAAGAATTAACAACTCCAATTAACGGTCTAGCTAGTTCTTCTTCTGTCATTCCTAATGCATTAAATAAAGATCTATGAGGTGCTCTTTCAACACCTGTTTTGACATTATCACTTTTCATGCTTTTCCTCCCTCTATAGTCTCTCAACTATCAAATCACCCATTTGTGAACACGATACCTTTGTCTGTCCATCAGACATAATATCAATTGTACGATATCCATCCTTTAAAACCTTTTCAATCGCTCTTTCAATAGCCTCTGCTTCTTGATCCATATCAAATGAATATCTTAACATCATAGCGGCTGAAAGAATTGTAGCAATTGGATTTGCAATATTTTTTCCTGCAATATCAGGTGCACTCCCATGGCTAGGTTCATACATTCCTAATTTATCATCTCTTAATGATGCACTAGATAACATTCCAATTGACCCTGTAACCATACTGGCTTCATCACTTAAAATATCTCCAAACATGTTTTCTGTTAAAATCACATCAAACTGACGAGGATTCTTAACCAATTGCATTGCACAATTATCCACTAACATATGTTCAACTTCAACACTAGGATAATCCTTAGCAACCTCATTCACAACTTTTCTCCATAAACGAGAAGTATCAAGAACATTCGCTTTATCAACGCTTGTTACTTTCTTTCTACGTTTCATGGCAATATCAAATCCACGAATAGCAATTCTTCTGATTTCATTTTCACTATATATTAAATTGTCATGTGCTACCATTTGCCCATTGACTTCTTTTGTTTCTCTTGCTCCAAAATACAAGCCACCTGTCAATTCACGCATAATCATCATATCAAAACCACCTTCAGTGATTTCTTCTTTTAAAGGACAAGCCCCTTTTAATTCATCATATAGATAAGCGGGTCTTAAATTTGCAAATAAATTTAATTCTTTTCTGATTTTTAATAATCCCGCTTCTGGTCGAAGTGCTGGTTCTAACTGATACCATGGAGATGTATTTGTATCTCCACCAATTGATCCCAACAAGACAGCATCACTATTTTGTGCCACCTGAATGGCTTCATCTGTTAATGGCACCCCATATGCATCAATAGAAGCTCCTCCCATTAAAATCTCACGATAATGAAAAGTATGATTGTATTTTCTTGAAATTGCATTTAAGACTTTTAATGCTTCATTCACAATCTCTGGTCCAATTCCATCACCTTTAATGACTGCAATATTCTTTTCCATACATTTATCCTTTCTTCTTTTCATTCACATAGTTTACTAAACCATTTGCTTGAATCATTTTTTGTAAAAATTCTGGAAATGGCTGTGCCTGATATTCTATATTCTTTGTTTTATTTATAATTTTACCTGTATCAAAATCTACTTCGACTTCATTTCCTTCATCAATATCATTTGCTGCTTCTTCACATTCTAAGATAGCAAAACCAATATTAATAGAATTACGATAGAAAATTCTTGCAAACGATTTTGCAATAACACAACTTACACCTGCTGTCTTCAATGCTAAAGGCGCATGCTCACGAGACGATCCACAACCAAAGTTTTTTCCAGCAACCATAATATCACCAGGCTCTACTCTTTCTACAAAGGTCGGATCAATATCAATCATGGCATGACTTGCTAATTCTTTTGCATCAAACGAATTCAAATATCTTGCTGGAATAATAACATCAGTATCAACATTATCACCATATTTTAAGACTTTACCGTGTGCTAACATGTTACTCCCCATCCTTTCTAGGATCTGCAATATATCCTGCAATTGCACTTGCAGCTGCGACTTCAGGAGAAGCCAAATAAATAAGTGCCTGCGTATCTCCCATTCTTCCTACAAAATTACGATTTGTTGTTGAAACACATTTTTCACCTTTTGCCATAACACCCATATGTCCACCCATACAAGGACCGCAACTTGGTGTATTAAAAGCACAACCTGCTTCAACAAAGATTTCAGCCAATCCTTCTTGAATACATTGTACAAAGATTTTTTGTGTTGCTGGAACAACCATCACACGTACATGATGAGCAACCTGCTTTCCTTTTAGAATAGCAGCTGCTTTTCGTAAATCACTCATTCTTCCATTTGTACATGATCCAATGACAACTTGATCAATCATAATTTTCTCTTCATTATTGATTTCATCCATTGTATGTGCATTTCCTGGTAAGTGAGGAAATGCAACAGTAGGAACAATTGAAGACAAATCAATTTCAATCACTTCATCATAAACTGCATCTTTATCTGCTATATATTCTTTATACTCTTTCTTTGAATGTTTCTTCATATAATCTCTTGTTTGATTATCAACAGGGAAAATTCCATTTTTAGCTCCTGCCTCAATAGCCATATTACAGATTGTAAAACGGTCATCCATTGAAAGTTCAGCAACTCCTTCACCTGTAAACTCCATTGATTTATATAAAGCTCCATCAACACCAATTTTACCAATTATGTGTAAGATAACATCTTTACCACTTACATAAGGTTGTAATTTTCCTTTTAATACAAATTGAATAGCACTTGGTACCTTGAACCACAATTCGCCAGTTGCCATACCAGTCGCAATATCAGTTGTTCCAACACCAGTAGAAAATGCTCCTAAAGCTCCATAAGTACATGTATGAGAATCTGCTCCAATAATACATTCCCCTGCTACAACAATTCCTTTTTCAGGTAAGATAGCATGTTCAACACCACATTTTCCTTGTTCCATATGATGTGTTAAGCATTGATTTAAAGAGAATTCTCTAATTGCCTTTGAATTCTCAGCAGATTTAATATCTTTATTTGGTGTAAAATGATCTGGAACCAAAATCACTTTATCCTTATCAAAGACTTCATTAGCCATTTGTTTAAAAATAGGCAATGCCATTGGTCCTGTAATATCATTAGCCATTACAACATCTAATTTTGCTTCTATCAATTGACCAGCTACAACTTGTTTTAAACCTGCATGATCAGCTAATATCTTTTGTGTCATTGTCATCGACATAATTACTTCCCCCTTCATCCTTTGTATGTCATCACTAAAGAGTCTAAGACTCTTTACTGAACACACACAAAAGTGTGTGTATTGATTAGTTATTAATTAACTTGTCTTCATCAGACCAGCTATATAATTTTCTAACTTCTTTACCAGTTTTTTCAGATATATGTTCAGTTGCTAATTTACGCATAGCTTTAAAGTGAGCTTGTCCACCAGCTTCAGACATATCTAATAAGAAATCTTTAGCAAAAGTTCCATCTTGAATATCAGATAAAACTTTTTTCATTGCTTTCTTTGTATCTTCAGTGATAATTTTTGGTCCAGTAATATAATCACCATATTCAGCTGTATTAGAGATAGAATATCTCATACCTTCAAATCCAGATTGATAAATTAAATCTACAATCAATTTCATTTCATGAATACATTCAAAATATGCATTTCTTTCATCATATCCAGCTTCTACTAATGTTTCAAAACCAGCTTGCATTAAGGCACAAACACCACCACATAAAACAGCTTGTTCACCAAATAAATCAGTTTCTGTTTCTGTTCTAAATGTTGTTTCTAGTACACCAGCTCTTGCTCCACCAATACCTAATGAATAAGCTAATGCAATATCTTGTGCTCTTCCTGTTGCATCTTGTTCTACTGCAACTAGACAAGGAACACCTTTTCCAGCTTGATATTCACTACGAACTGTATGTCCTGGTCCTTTTGGCGCAACCATAGTGACATCGACATTCTTAGGTGGAACAATTTGTCCAAAATGAATATTGAAACCATGAGCAAACATTAACATGTTTCCTTCTTCTAAGTTTGGCTCAATTGATTCTTTGTATAATTTTGCTTGTAACTCATCATTAATTAAAATCATGATGATATCTGCTTTCTTAGCAGCTTCAGCTGAAGTGTAAACTTCAAATCCTTGTGCTTCTGCTTTTGCCCAAGATTTAGAACCTTCATATAAACCGATAATAACGTTAACTCCAGATTCCTTTAAGTTTAATGCATGAGCATGTCCTTGAGAACCATACCCAATGATTGCTACTGTTTTGTTATCTAATAAAGATAAATCACAATCTGACTGATAATAAATTTTTGCCATTTTCTTGACCCCCTATTTGTTTTCTACTTTTTTTATATCAAAATCACTAAGACCTCTTGAAATACCAGCTAAACCAGTACGTACAATCTCAACGATATTGAAACCATCTAACATGGCTAATAAGCCATTAATCTTACTGTGATCACCAGTGACTTCTACAACCAGTGAATCAGGTGATACATCTACAATTTTTGCTCTAAAGATATCTACTATTGAAACAATATCTGCTCTTGTTGATTGATCTGCTTCTACTTTCACCATCAATAATTCACGATATACTGAAGAGACACGTGGCAATGCAAATATTTCAATAACATCTTCTAACTTTCTTAACTGTTTCTCGATCTGTTCTAGAATCTGCTGATCGCCTTGAGCGACAACAGTCATACGAGAAACACCCTCTGTACTTGTTGGTCCAACAGTTAAACTATCAATGTTATAACCACGTCGAGCAAACAATCCACTGACACGTGTCAAAACACCCGAACTGTTATGAACAAGAATTGATAAAATGAGTTCTTCCATAATCTATCCTTCCTTTTTCATATATTTATGAATACGGTTCATTGCCGAAATCATTGCCTTAATTGTTGCAGTTGTAATGTCTGGATGAACACCGACTCCATATTCACACACTGCACTGCCTTTAGGTCGCAGTTGAATATAAGCGGCAGCTTTAGCAGAAGAACCAGCTGTTAAAGCATGTTCACTATAATTAATTAACTCAGTATACAAGAAATCCTCTTGTGAGTTAAAAGCATTCTTCACAGCATCAATTGGACCATTTCCATATCCAACTAAAGTTTTCATGACTCCACGATCTTCAATCGTGACTTCTGCTCTTCTTTCATATTCACCTTCATCACTGATATCAATTAATCTTTGTTTAATAAACTTATATGGTGTCTCATTATCAATATATTCTTTCTTGAAAGTATCATAGATTCTTTCAGGTGAGACTTCACCTTCTGTTTCACTAATATTTTGAATTGCTTTTGCAAAATCTGCTTGTAAGGCTTTTGGTAATTGATAACCAAAGACAGTATCCATCACAAATGCAACCCCACCTTTTCCTGATTGTGAATTAATACGAACAATTGGTTCATATTGTCTATTTAAATCAGCTGGATCAATTGGTAAGTATGGAACTTCCCAAAGTTCTTGACCTCTTTCGTGATAAGCATGCATTCCTTTATTAATAGCATCTTGATGACTACCCGAGAACGCTGTAAAGACAAGTTGTCCAGCATATGGATGACGTGGTGGAACTTCCATCTTTGTATCTTTTTCATAGATTGCTTTGATATGATTCATTTGACTTAATTCAAGTTCTGGATCAATTCCATGAGTATACATATTCAATGCTAAAGTAATCACATCAACATTTCCTGTTCTCTCACCATTTCCAAATAATGTTCCTTCTACTCTGTCTGCTCCTGCCAATAATCCAAGCTCAGTTGTCGCTACACCACAACCTCTATCATTATGTGGATGCAAACTGACAATAACACGTTCTCTGTCTTTAAAGTTCTTACACATCCATTCAATTTGATCTGCATAAACATTTGGTGTATCCATTTCAACAGTTGATGGTAAATTAATGATAACTTTATTATCAGGTGTTGCTCCCCATGTATCCATGACAGCTTCACAAATTTCTAATGCATAGTCTACTTCTGTTCCTGTAAAACTTTCTGGTGAATATTCTAAGATAACTTTTCCCTCAAATTCCTGAGATAATTCTTTGACTAATTTTGTTCCCTCAACAGCAATTTTCTTAATTTCTTCTTTTCCTTTTCCAAAGACAACGTCTCTTTGTAGAATTGAAGTTGAATTATAAATATGAACAATGGCTTTATCTAATCCTTTTAATGATTCAAATGTTCTTCTAATCAAATGTTCTCTTGCCTGTGTTAAAACCTGCACAGTCACATCATCAGGAATTAAATTTTCATCAATCAATAATCTTAAGAAATCATATTCAATTTGTGATGAAGATGGAAAACCAACTTCAATTTCCTTAAACCCTAAATCAACTAATAATTGAAACATCTCTACTTTTTCTTCGATTTTCATTGGTGTAATGAGTGCTTGATTACCATCACGTAAATCAACAGAACACCAAATTGGTGCTTTGACAATTTCATTGTCTGGCCAAGTACGATCTTTCAACTTCACTGTTTCAAACTTCTTATACTTTTTATAGTTCATGTTCTGCCTCCCTCTTCCCTATATAATAAAAAATCTCGTCTCCATCATGAAAGAAATTCATAATAGAGGACGAGAGTTACTCACTTCGTGGTTCCACCTCATATTTATTATTGCCTCACGACAATAACCTTATCAAGTACGCTTATTTATAAGTTCATACTCTAGCGTGATAACGGTCGCAAGTTCCGTAGCAGCTTACTCCTATTGTTTCAGTGCTCCACTCAAGGATGAGTTCAATAATGTATTCTCGACTTTTTTCACCAACCAAAGTCTCTCTATGCTTCATATCATTATTTACTATTTCCTATCTTTGTATTTCCTATAGGGTTGTTGCATATATCATATACTCTTTTCCATTTATAGTCAATAAGAATTTCAGTTTTTTGTTTGTGAATTTTTAGTTTTGGAAAATTGTATATATTATATTTTGGATTTTCACTAAATTATCTTAAAATTAGATATATACATATTTATATGAATAGACTTATTGATTATTTTGAATTATTTCATAAACTAAATTTTCATTACTTAATTTTTCAACATCCATTTCATCTTTATGAGTTTCTTTCCACTCATCAATCATTGAAATAGTCGTAATTGATATTTTGTAATGATCCTTTTGTAATACAAAGGTTGAAGAAATTGTTCCATCATACAGCTCTACACTATATCCCTCTTTTTCTAACATTTTCACATAATTATAAATCGAAGGAATTGATTCATCATGAGCATCTACTTCATCAATAGCTAAGCCAAAAACAAGCCTAGCATCCGTTTGATTAAGAATCATCACTTCTTGAGGTGATACTTTTAAATATGAAACAATGTTTTTCACTTCAGGAAACTTTACATAATTATCATTTTTAAATTCTTCAGTTTGAGATGTGACATTCTCGTTTGATAGTGGTGTCGTTGCATTCTCTTGTTTCTTTCCATTTGTGCACCCAGTTATAACAAACAAACATATCAATATAATTATCTTTTTCATAAAAAACCTCCTTTAGTTTCAGTATAACATATCATATTTAATTATTGAAATATGAGTTGTATCAATTTAATTAACTAATCACGAATATAATACTTACTCCTATTTATTTAATTATCAGTTTCTAAATATTTTCTCAGGATTTAGTTTTTTTACTATAACTATAGATAATGCTACCGTGCTTATAACAACAATACTAAACATTATAAATAAAAGAATAGATATATTACCCATACTGTCAATAAGGATATTCCCTTTAAAAATATATACTAATAAAAATGTAAGTATATATGATATGAGTATTTTAAATATAACATCTACTCCTAATATAAATATCATTTCTAAAGGCATAACACCATTTGTCATCAAAATTGTTAATTCTTTTTCTCTTTTCTTCATCATCCAATAACAAATATAGATAAATACCAAAGATATCAAAAGAATAGTCACTATTTTTTCCATTTCAAACATACTCATTGTTTCATATTTCATATTTAACAGTAATTGAGTATCTTGGAAATTCGAATTAATGCGGAGATTAGAATATTCATTGGCAACATAAGTTATGATATCGTCCAATGTATTTATATTATCACAAAAAATAACATAAGCACTTTTCACTGGTTCTACATTAGTTTTTTTTGCAAGTTCAGCCATATCATTATAATCCATTAGCATATAATCTAAATCATTACTATAAGCAGTTATTCTTCCAATAGACATAATGCCACTTATCTTAACAGATTTATTTAGATAGACTTTATGATTAAAAATAAATTGAGAGTATGTGGTATTTTTATTCAAGGATTCTACATTTTTATATATGCTATGATAAGAGGGGTATAAATGTCTTTCATCTTGGAAAGTCTGATATAATTTACCATTTAAACGATTTTCTTTATATAAAGGATATACATCTATCGTTTTATCATCAACTTGTACTTTTAAATCATAATAAGGATATATTTTTCTAACACCTTCTTGCTGTTCTAAATTTTTTATAACATCTTCATCAATAGGAGTCGCCTCATCATATACTCCAACCTTTTCCCCTACATCCTGACTTTCAATCATTATCTGATAATCTGCAATTTTATTAATTCTTTTATCAACATTATCTAAAGATTGCTGGAGAGTATGCTGAATTCCAAGAACACCTATACAACCTATTAATAAAATAAAAATCATTATAAAATTCATAAACTTTTCATTTATAAGATTATGCTTAATATAAAACCATAGAAATGACCAATTTTTTTTATAAGTTATAAAGTCTCTATCACAAGGTATATCATCTGCTTTCCTAATTTCAGAAATACCCTGATTATTCAATTCATAAATTTCATCAGCATATTCATTAGCAATATAACTATGACTTGCTATAATAATTGTACATTGATCCTGCTTCAATATTTCTTGCAACAACATAAAGATTTCTCTTTCATTAGTTTCATCTAATGCACTCGTTGGCTCATCTAAAATAAGAATTCTTGGTTTTTTTATCAAGGCACAAGCAATAGCCAATCGCTGTTTTTCTCCACCAGATAATGTATGGATTTTCTGTTCCAATGAATTATTGAGGTGAACATGATTTAATAATTTTAATAAATCTCGTTTATTTCCATTCCTATTTGACACATGACAGTAATACTGATAACATTCATAAATACTCATATTCTCAATTAAGCAAAAATCCTGAAAAACATAACCTATACTATACCTTCTTAAAGATGCTTTCTGTGTCGCTGAAAGAGCTGTTATATTTTTTTCATGATATATATATTCATAATCATTTTCTTTAGAAATTAATGCAAATTTATATAATAAAGTAGATTTCCCACTCCCACTCAATCCTCTGATTAGTGTAATCTTATTCTCAGGTATTTTAAGATTATCAATTTTGATAGAGCGTTTTGAAAACTTCATAAAAATATTCTTTAATTCAATCACCTTTATCACCACCAATCATTAATAACGGGAGAACAACTTCTATTATAAATGCCATAGCAAAACAGAAAATAAAAAATGACATATGAATTATAAACATATCTGAGTTAACAAAATAATAATAAACAAAAACAATAAATAGCATCAAAATCCAAGATAGTATTGTACATATAAATGCCTCATACATAAAATAAAAACTCAATATTTGCTTTGATTTTTTATATGTTAATCCTCTGTTTGTAAAAAATTTTATAAAATCAACATATTCTTTTTTCTGATTGAATTTCACTCCAAATAATAACATTAAAACAACACATATAATTAACCCTGATATTAAAAGAACGCCTTGATTCATATTTTGAGCAATCTCTACTTGTACTTCCTTATCAGAATATTCAGAATCTACTTTATACCCTAAAGATTCTATCTCTTCTTTAACTTTTGAGAAAGTATATTTATCATTTACCACAAATTGGTAATACGTGGGGTAAAAAGGCATATTGACAACCTCAGAACCATAATCTAATAATCCATCTTGCATGAGTAATGTATCTAGCTTTAACTCTTCTCTATATCTTTCTTCTATGCTTAATGGATAAAACAATGAAAAATCATTATCATTTTCTTTGCCTAATTGTAAATTTATTGGCTTATCATAAATACCTTTGATTTTCATTTTCATCTTAACATTTTTATAGATTACATCTTGAGCATCTTTTTCCATTCTCACATAAATAGGAATAGGGACATAAAATACTATTTCGGTTTTCTCATCAATATTTGATATAATTTCTTTATACTCACTTTGATCAATTTGAGGAATATCATATTCACCAGTTATTAAATAATATAGAAAATATGAATCTATATATATCCCTTCATTAACATCAATTTGATTTAAAAGATACTTATCTGAATATTCATATTCTTCATTATAAGTAGCAACACCATAAATATACTCATCATTTAAATTTCTATTAGCAAGAAGTTGTCCATTCTGATAAACTTCAAATTGATTTTCATTATTTTTTAATTCAACATGATAATTTATAATATAAGGCCATATACCCTCAATGTGAGTATTCTGTTTAATTGTTTGTAATTCTTCACTACCAATAGGTAATTGTTGACTATAATAATTTGTATCACTAGCTCTGTATAATATTCCTGCTTTATTAATTGTTGATAATTGATTTTGGTACTTGTTTATTACAGAATAACCATATAATATTGAAAAACAACTGAGTGCTATGGCAAATGCTACAAACCCAATCATGCATATTTTAAATATTCTTTTATGTTGAAACATTTGATAAATATATTGTAAGTAATGTTTCGAATTAACTCTAATAAAATGTTCTTCTTTGATTTTACTTACATTTTTTTTACACTGGATACAATTAAGAGTATGGTTATCTATTTGGTAGATGACATCAGCCTCATTTTTCATAAAATTATCATGAGTAAAAATAATGACAATATGACCTTGATGAGCATACTCTTTTAGTAGTTCAACAATAATTTGAGTATGATGTTTATCTAATGATGCAGTTGGTTCATCAAAGACAAGAATTTCAGGCTGATGGAGCATAGCTAATAAAATACTAACTCTAATCTTTTCTCCACCCGATAATTGTTGTGGGTATTCATTCATTACTTCTCTGATACCCAAACGATCAATATATTTATCTATATTGTATCCATTAAACATAGATTGACAAAGGGCAATATGATCCTCAATTCTTAAATCATCAATAAATGTTGGAATTTGGTTGACAATTCCCATTTTATCTCTTATAAAATCTTTTTGCTGGCAATCTGATAAAATAGTCATATTTTTATCATTATAATAATATTCACATTTTCCTCTATCTTGGAAAGTTATGATTTGATGTAGTGTAGATTTACCACTTCCACTCTTTCCTATAACAAGAGTTAATTCATTATGTTTAGCACTGAAATAAGCATGTTGATATATCATTTGATTTTCATAATTGACACATATATCTTTAAGTTCTAGCATTAGGTATCGCTCCTTTATTATAGCTATATTTTAGCAAAATTAAAAAGAGATGAACATGCTAAAATAGAACATCTCTTCCTTTTAAGGCAACATATCAGTTTTTTACATCTGCATTATATATAACTTATTAATTATTGGTTTTAGTATATTTATATATAAATAACATTTAAATTAAATCTTCTTTTTTAAAACAGCAAGTGACTTCCACACTCCTGAATTATAATCATTTGTGTAAATACTGACTGAAGTACGAATAGTCTCGTTTTGTAAATTTTCTTCAATATCTTTAATTTGTTTAGTTGATACATCATATTCATCTAAAATAATGACTGGATTTTCATCACCAATATTCCAACTTATACCTTTTACAGATAATATTTGTTTATCATCAGAATCATTTAATTTGAAGTCTATATAATATTGTGTCTCATACTTATTATTTTCCAATACCTTTTTTTCTATTTCTTTAGTTATTGGAATATCTATTTCTACGCTAGAAGACGCCCCTCCTACATACAATGGAAAATGAGTCTTTGAATCACTAATATTTACAAATATATTTTCTTTAACTGTATTTTTTGTTGAATCCGACTCAGTATTTTTCTTATTGGTTTGAGAAGAACATCCTCCAATCATTATAGAAATAAAACAAAGAGCTACCAATATTTTTCTCATTAACTTCCCCCCCTCTTAATTAATAAGCAATACTTTCTATGAGTTAATTTTTTCTGTCTTATCATAACTTTATTTGAACATCACACTTTTCTGCGAGGTGAGGATTATGTGTTACAATAACAATTGTTTTATCTGGTGTTAATCTTCTTAGAAGTTCATAAATCTTTTGACTATTTTCTTCATCCAAATTCCCTGTTGGTTCATCTGCTAAAATCAAATCACATTCTTTTAATAACAATCTTGCTATTGCTACTCTTTGTTGTTGTCCACCTGAAAGAGTATGAACTTTATGACTCAATTTATCACTAAGTCCAACTTGTTCAAGTACCTTGGTAATCAACTCTTCTTGCCTTAGTTTTGATTCATGACGTATTGGTATAATCAGATTATCTTTTACAGTTTCATTTTCCATTAATGCATAGTTTTGGAAAAGAAATCCAATTTTATTTTTATATAACATTCTTCTTTCCTTTTGTGTATATTTTTTTATATCTTTACCATATAATATCACTTCACCTTCATCATAATCTTCTAACATTCCAATTATATAAAGAAGGGTACTTTTACCACAACCAGATGCTCCCATAATTGAAATCATTTCCCCTTGCTCAATTACGAGATGAAAATCGTTGAAAACAATATGATCCTGAAAAGTTTTTTTTAGGTGATTTACTTCGACTATTTTCATAATTCTCCACTCCTTTCAAATAAATAAACCTGTTTATCAATCCTTTTCATAATCATATAAGCAATGAAATAATCAATAAACAAAACAACTATACAAAAAGGAATAAAATAACTATATCTAAAAATAATACACACAAATATCATCAAGGTATACAAGTATAATTGATATTCAAAATATGCACTATATTTATAAAATACAGATTCTCCATGAATTGTTAATATAAATATTTTTCGGAGATGATAATCTAAATAGATAGAAAGAAATTGATATATTAAAATAATTAATCCTATACATCCTATAATAAATCCAACTGCATATATCATTAACTCATGCTTTAACTGTTCTAAGTATATGATAAGATCATTTTCTACTTTTTCTACATTAATCCCCTCTGAATCAATTTGATTCTCTTGACACCATTTTTCGAATCCTTCCTCAAGATTCTCTGTACCTACATCTATAAGACAATATTCTAATGATATATATCCATCTACAATAATACAAGAATTTTTTATAAATCCGTTTCTACTTTTTATATATCCTGGCTGATAGGAATAGACTTCTTGATTATCCAAAATTGGAATGAATTCAAAATAATTCAAATCAGGATTTTTTTGAATAGATTTTACGCCAATATCATTCATCATTGATTCTGGGACATAAATAACTGGCTTTTCTTTATAATCACGGTTTGATTCATAAATCGGTTTTCCATGGATATCCAATATATTTTCCACTTCTAGATAATGAGGATTAACAATGATTGCATTTTCTAAATAATATAAAGGATCATATACATTTTCTTCTTCAAACAAGAACTTCATAGAATCATTATATCTCAATGCATTGATAGAAATAGCTTTATGGCTTTCCTCCAAGATTTTTGAAATTTTGCTTGAATATTCCATCATTTCTTCAGGACTACTTGAAACTTTTGTAGAATAACTTTCTAATCTCACCATCGTATTGACTTTATCTAATAATATTTGAGAATGTGTATACTCTTCAATAATGGAACATGTATATGTAAAAGAATGATATAGAAACAATATACTTAAAAATACAAAGACTCCTTTTAAAATAAAATGAAACCCAACAATAAATTGATAAGAATAACTCTTCTTTATTGATTGATATATTTTAATATTCTTTATTAAAATACCATATGTTATAGAGAAAAGTAACCATATCACAAAAACAATACAAATTATTATAAAACTAGTAGATAAATATACTTTCAACATTATACCAAGTGTTACAGGAATAATCATCGATAGCATATATAAAAATATAAATATAACTCCAAAAAGTGATGTTTCTCTTTTTAAATAGTTCCAATATATATACAAGGAAGAATCTCCATGAAATTTATATATTGAAATATAATTTTGTTTTTTAGATATATCTACAAATACTATTGTTATATATAACAAAATCATGAGAGAAATAATTATAAACGCTCTTTGTAAGATATATTTTTGTGAGGCTTCCTCTTGATTTAATAGACTCTCGTTATAATGTTCATCAACACTTACTGTTAAATAAGAAAATTCAGTTTGCAACTTATAAATAAATTTTTCAATATTATCATCACCAAAAGAATATATATATAAGTTACCATATAAATCATTATGAGCATCTAACTTATCAAGTGTTGAATACTGTATAGTATCATGATGATAATCAAATATATAATAGAATTGATATTTTTTGTTCATTTCAATTTCATTAAGAAAATTATCTTTACTATTAGATAAATAACTTTTAGTTACTAAGTCTTCATACAAATCATATTCAACTATAAAACTCTCTTGTTGACTTTGTTGAATTATAAATGCTAATAAATCATCCTTTTCTTCATGGGAAAGATTTCCAGGAATACTTATGTCATATCGCATTATATTATCATTAAAACCCTTTGAAGAATGAAACAATTTTGCTTGTGAGTTTGCTTTATCATAAATCAATAAAATAATTAGCAATGAAAATATAATTAATATAAATGTTTTTATCCTTTTCATATACATTTTATCACCCTTTTTATTATATATTTAAGATTTCTTCAAGTATAATAAACAGTATTAAAAAGCAAGGCTTACTTGCTTTTTAATATGGATTAACACTACTTGAATACTCATGTTTATGATTATTATCTACAGTTGTTGCTTTAGATACATATGCGTTTTGAAATCCATTATTTGAAACAAATTGCCCATGATATCTAACAATAACATAGCAATAAGCTTGTCTAGCACTATATCTAGTAGAATATGTCACTCTATTGGATGATGAATTCACATCTTTAAACTCTAATGTATTCCATGAATCAGAATAAAAATAATTTTGTGCTTTCGTTGTAATCGGTAGCAACATAACAAATAGCAAACAGAATATAGTAAGCATTTTTCTCATTCTTTTCATTTTCTTTCCCTTATTATATCATTTCTGATATCCTTTCCCTAGTATTTTCTAAACTTCAATAATTCTTTTATTTCATCACCTTGATACAAGCCTACTCTTGAAGCTCCACTTATTACTCCAACAACTACCATCAGCGACAAAAATGAGATTGACTTAATATATTTTAACTCCATGTTTTTTTAATACATGCTATTATTAATAAGATTACTGTCAGAATAACATATGTAAGAATATGAGGAAAACTATTCATATAAGAATAATTATAGGGATAATCTTATACTTTTTGTATTCTCTATTGTTTGATACTCTATTACTCATGAACTATAGAATATAACAAGTGCAAACATTTGAATATATATCATGAAATAATTATATATTTGATATGTTAACACATAGAAGACAAACAATATGGTATCAAACTTATATGGTTAAAATACGTTTGGCAATGGTATCCATTAATAGACTTCCTTATAACTTATAAAAATTCTTCTCATTTCTACTGTATGGAATAGTTACCCATTGACATGACTTTAAAATACATTTTATAATATTATTAATTTGTTTTATTTAAACTAACTCATGGGTATCATACCTCCTGTCTAAATTGATTTCCATAGCACAATATCTTTATTTCAAGATACTTGTTTTTATAAAAAATAACAAGATAGTAGATTAACTTTTTACATTAACGTTAAAAATATATGCATAATCGTATATAAGTCATTATTATTTTACTTTAATAGTACATAATTTCATCTCTATTTCATTATATTAAGCAATATATAGAAAATATAAATACTAAAAAAATAGATACCAGAAGGCATCTATCTATCAAAAGCCAATTCAATTAATTTATCAATAAGATCACTGTATGTTATACCAAAGTCCGCCATTAATTGAGGATACATAGAAATTTTTGTAAATCCTGGCATTGTATTGATTTCATTGAGATAAACTTTATTTGTTTTCTTATCTAGGAAAAAGTCTACACGTGATAATCCATGACCATCAATAGCTTTAAAAACTTTTAATGCATAGCTTCTTATCTCCTCTTGAATTTTTTCATCAACAAGTGCTGGTATACATGTTTGACTTTCTTCATCTTCATACTTAGATTCAAAAGTATAGAATTCACCATGTGGCATAATTTGCCCAACACGAGAAACAATTGGATCATCATTTCCTAATACTGCTGTTTCTAATTCAATACAATCAACACATTCTTCGATTACAACTTTTCTATCATATTGTGCAGCTTCTTCAAGTCTAGGCATTAATTCTTTTTCTTCATCTACACGATAACATCCAACACTTGAACCAGAATTACTTGCTTTTATAAAACAGGGATATCCGAGTTCTTTTTGAACAAACCCAGTTATATCTGTTGATTCATCAAATGTACTGTCTACAACAACCAAAGTTCCATCATAACGTTTCTTCACATATAGAGATTTAACTTGAGGAATTCCTACTGTTTCAAGAATTTTCTTTGTATATATTTTATCCATAGCAACACTTGATCCAAGGACTTTACATCCAACATAAGGGACCTCAGCGAGTTCAAGCAGACCCTGAATCGTTCCATCTTCCCCATACATTCCATGTAAAATAGGATAAACAACTTCTTGTTGTCTTAATAGTCCATAGACATCTTCTACTTTTACAGCACCTTCTAACCATGAATCTTTGACAAGATCATCTTGTGCCTGATTTAAAATATACCATGTTCCATCTTTTTCAATACCAGCTAAAGTTATATCATATTTTTCTTTGTTTATATTCTTGAGTACAGAAGTACAAGACATTCTTGAAATGATATGTTCTGTAGATTGTCCTCCACAAATGATCAATAATTTTTTCATTTATACTCTCTCCTTTAAATGTTCAACAACTTCTTTTAAGTGCATACCATTAGAACCTTTAATCAATATTGTATCTTCTGGTTCCAGCATTTCATCTAAATAAGTCATTAAAGCATGATTATCTTTAAAATGATAAGCATTTATCAAGCCTAAAGATTGTGCCTTTTCCACTATATAACAACTCGCTTCTCCAACACAAAGAAGTTCATCAATATTTTTTTCAACAACATAACTACCAACTTCTTCATGTAAAGCTTGTTCATATTCTCCTAGTTCTAACATATCTGCCAAGACTGCAATTTTTCTTTTTGGATACTGAGCTAAAACGGCTAAACTTGATTTCATTGAATCAAGATTGGCATTATATGTTCCATCTATCACTTTAATATTTTCTTTTAACTCAATCATATCCATTCTATTCTTAGTTAACTCAAAATGTTCCACTCCTGCAACACATAAATCCATATCAATATCTAAAGAAAGCCCTATAGCTATGGCTATTAAAGCATTGTAAACAAAATGCTCACCAGAAACTGGAACATGGACATGATATCGCTGACCTTGATAATCAATATCAAAATAAGAATCTTCTAATCTAAGCTCTACATTAATAGCTTTTAAATCGCAATCCTCATTTTGTCCAACTCTCAGCATGTGATAATTTTTTGAATTCACTGTATGAAGCATATCATTATCATCATTAATAACAAGAGTTCCATCTGACTTCAGTCCATTAACAATCTCCATTTTTGCTTGAAGAATTTTTTCTCTAGAACCAAGTTCACCAATATGAGCTGTTCCAATGTTCGTAATTGCTGCGACATCTGGTAAAGCAATCTGAGTTAAATGCTCAATTTCTCCAAGATGATTCATACCCATTTCTAAAATCATGACTTCTTCATTTTGAAGTCTTAAAATTGTTAAAGGGAGACCAATATGATTATTATAATTCCCTAATGTCTTTAATGTTTTATATTTTGTTGACACAACTGAATAAATCATGTCCTTTGTACTTGTCTTTCCAACACTTCCTGTAATTCCAACGACTTTTACTTGTCTATGCATTCTCAAATATTTAGCCATATCACTCATAGCCTGTAATGTATCCTTAACAAGAATTACATTTTTATCTGGATAATGAACCTTATGAGCAGTTATAATTGAACTTGCTCCCAAATTAAATGCCTGTGCTATATACTGATGACCATCTGCATTCTCTCCAACAAGTGGAATATACATATTACCACTTTCAATCTTTCTTGTATCTTGTGTAAATCCATTCACATCATATTCCATATCGCCACTTAAAAGTTGACCATTTGTCGCTTCTATAATTTCTTTAATCTGCATAATTATCCCTCATATTTAATATATGCACTATTATAGCACAGAATGCCAATACGTCCATAGCGATATTTTTCTTAAGAAAAAGAAAAAGCAACACTCATAAAGAGTGTGCTTGCTGATAATTCAATATTTCTAAATCCGTAATATCTTTTTTTATGCTTTGATAATATTTCATAGTTTGCTTTCCTGTTTCAGACATATAGGCATTATAATCAATCATTCCATTATAAATACCATAAAACTCATAAACATAAGCAGCACCACCTTGCTTCTGGATAGTCTGTTTAAACAAACGGATAATAGTTTGAAAAGATAATTGACTATCTACATACAAATAAATCTTAGGACCATTTTGTTTCATAATACCTATTGATGATATTTCTTGATAAGCAATATTTTGAATCCAATTCAATATTGTCTGATAACGCGTTGCAATTAAAACAATGACCATTAAATGAAATCTCCATTTTGTGATGAGAATAATTTTTGTGTATTTTGCCCATCAAAATCCATAATCATAAGATATTCATCTTTCTCAAAACTATTTTTTTGAACTTCTAAAATCAACTTATCTCCAATAATCTGAATACTCTCACATAATCCACTACTATAAATCTTTGTGTTTTCCTTTGTTTTCAAATTATATTTCATAACTTGAGAACTATTTGTATAAAAAATATACTCATCTGTTATATTCATCAGACCACCTGTGTTTTCAATCAAAACTTCTGTCTTTCGTGTTGCAATATCATAAACATTAATATTTGCTCCTGAAATACTTCCTGTTGCTTGTTTAGATAAAAAATAAAGTTTTTGATTCTGATAAATCAGATTATAATATTTTCCATTCAATACTTTTTCTTCACCCTTACCATCTAACCCAACAACATAGATACCATCTGTACTTGTATAATATATTTTATCTTCCAAAACATTTAAGTTATAAGCATTACGATTATTTAATCTTGTTTCTTTATTTGTTTTTAAATCATAGACATAAATTCTTTCTAAATCATCATCTTGTGCTTGATAGTATGCTTTATCGTCTTTTATTATTAAATAATAAATTTCTTTATTCAAAACAACCTTCTTATCTTTTCCATCAGTTGAAATACTACATAATTGTGAATCATCATTTGTAAAATAGATAGTATTACCTACAACATTAATATAATCACAATCGTCATTGATAATTGTCTTTCTATTTTCAAGTTTATTATCCATACTCACCAAGTGTCCTTGATCATTCACAACATAAATTATATCTTCATCTTGATAGACATGACCTTCTTGGTTAATATTTCCTGTATGAGTTGCAAAAGATGTCATTCCACCAATCTCCATTTTCTCTAAAGGTAAATCTTTAGGTTGATCTGTTGATTGTTGTCCACCACTTATATGATTACTTAAACTAGGTCCATGATAAATATAAACATATGCTACAGCTGTTAAAACAACCATAATAGATACAGCAATCACAAGAATATTTTTATTAACCTTTTTATTCACTTTAATTTCTTGAAAATCAACTTTTTCTTCTGGTTCATGATAACTTTCTGTATATGGAATATCGCTTAAAGGACGATAATATCCTTCTATATGGCTTTCCTGATAATTCTTAAGAACACTGCTTCCACAATGAGAACAGAATTTTGCACCACTGACTATTGGCTGATGACAATGAGGACATCGTTCTATTTTCATACCACACTGTGGACAAAAATTCATATCATCATTAACTTCACTTTTACATCTAGGACAAATCATATACTGCCTCCTTCATAATTCACACTCTATTGGGTATTATCCTCTTCATCTACAACTTTATAATCGACATCAATAATATCTGGATCAGATGATTGATGATTTTGATATGTTGTTTGTTGATTTTGATATGATGAATGTTGTTCATAATATGCTTGGTCTTCTTTTGATTGATGAGTACGTTTTCTTGATCTAAAGATAGCTTTTATAATCCAAAAAATAATTAATATTGGAAATAAATATATAAAAAATGGTAAAAAGAATCTTAATGCTAACATCAATAAAACCAGTACACAAAATAAATATATAAAACTATATCCCATAATTATTCTCCTTTTTTCATTTCATAGTTTATACAACAAATATAAACAACAAATGAACTTATTCATCAATATCATCATGCCATCTAAAAAGAATGTGAACAGGCACTTTTAACCCTTGTGCAAATTTTTCAACAACTTTTAATGTGACATTTCTTGTTCCTCTTTCTACATCTGATACATAATTCTTAGAAAGTTGACATCGAAATGCAAGTTCTTCTTGAGAAATATTTTGAATCAAACGTAATTCTTTTACTCTTCTTCCAAACTTTATATTAATATTTTCCATATCAATCATTCTCCATTTGCCTTATTTTTTGTGCTTCTTCTTTAATCTTTGCAAAACGATGATGTAATCCAGACTTACTAATTGTACGCCCTGTTTGCTGTAAATAAACATCAGCTAATTCATTAAGCGTTAATTCAGGATTTTCTAATCTTAATAATGCAACTTTTCTTGTCTTATCATCCAAGATTTCTACTCCTGCTTTATCAATAATATAAGCAATATCTTCAATTTGTGCTGTAGATGCACTCATTGCTTTCATTTCATTGGCTATATCACAATTATTCCAACGATTAACAGTGTTAGCCATCGAACGATCTATTCTTGTCATTTCAAAATCCATAACAGATTGAGAAGCACCAATCGCCCTTAAGAAATCACCTATTTTTTCTGCTGATTTCAAATAGACAATATATTTATTTCGACGTTTAATTATTTTTGCATTGAGTTCATATTGGTTCATAAGATCTTCAAGAAAAGCTGCAAATTCCTCTTCAGCCACACTCATTTCCAAATGATAATTAGATGTATCCGGATTATTTACACTTCCACAGGCTAAAAAAACACCAGCTAAATATGCCCGCCTTTGTGCATCTGTATTTAAAAGTTCCAGATTAGGAAGACTTTGTATTCCAATACCTTCCATCAAATGAAGATCTTCTAATATCTCTCTTGCTTTAGAAACAATTAAAATGTATACATTATTCTTTTTCAACTTCATTTTGCGTGACACTCTAAACTCAATATGAGGTTGATAGAGATCTTTTAAAAGCTTGTGCAGTTTTGAAGCAATCTTCGCATTTTCTGTGCGTAAGGTGAGTGATAATCCAGATTGATTCAAAGAAAGCGTACCAATAATTTTAATCATTGCACATAAAATTGCTTTTTCACAATGTGAATCAAAATCATTAAAAACAATTTCTTCTTTTACAACTCTAGAAAATGATATCACAATAACTCCCCTTTCTAATGATCAGCATCACGATGCCATTTATAAACTTGATAAAACTTTGCATAATGATCAGCAAAATAATTGGTTAATGTTACAGAGCGGTGTTGTCCACCAGTACAGCCAATTCCAATAATCATTTGCATTTTTCCTTCTTCTTCATATTTCTTTAACAGATAATCATAATATACAATTGTTTTCTCTATAAACTCCTGTGTTTCTGGTTGTTCCATAACATAATCATAAACAGCTTTATCATTTCCTGTTTGTGCTCTTAACTCCTCAATATAGAAAGGGTTTGGCAAGAACCTAACATCTAATAAAAGGTCAGCATCTTTAGGAACTCCATGTTTGTATCCAAATGATACAAATGAAACACGGAATGTATCTTGATTTCCTTTATGAAAGTAGATTTCTAATTTATCTTGTAATTTTATTGGTTTCAGTAATGTTGTATCGATAATAATATTGGCTAATTTACTAATAGGATCAGCCATTTCACGTTCAAACTGAATCGCCTCTGTTAAGGAAGAAGCCACATTTCCAATCATTAATGGATGTGAACGCCTTGTTTGTTTATAACGTGATAATAAAACTTCATCTTCACAATCTAAAAAGATTACTGTTAAATCAACCCAATCCATATTTGAAAAAACACGGACAGCAAGAATGGCATCTCCCAATGAAACAGCCATAGCAACTTTTGAATACTTTGTTGATGTACGCAATAAGTCTCCAAATTCTTTTAACAGTGCTACTGGATAATTATCTATGCAGCGATACTCCATATTTTCAAAGATAGCCATAGCTTGAGTTTTTCCTGCACCTGACATCCCTGTAACAATGACAACTTCTATTTTATCCATACCTCTTCCTCCTTTGTTAATACTATACCAAATTTCCTATCATAAGTGTACCCTTTTTTAAACTTTCCTTCATTTAACACAAAAGGAAGATTCTCATCTTCCTACTTTAATAATGATGCAATATATTGTCCAGCAATAGCACCATCATTTGCTGCTGTAATAACTTGACGTAAATTCTTCTCTGTAACATCTCCACCTGCAAAAATACCTTTCACACTTGTTTCCTGATTTTCGTCAACTTCAATATATCCTCTTTCATTAACTATTGCTAAGTCTTTTACAAAACCACTGATTGGATCCAAACCTATAAATGGGAATATTCCATCTGTAGGAATTAAAGACAACTCTCCTGTCTTGGAATCTTCTATAACCAAACCACTCACCTTATTATCATGTGATTTAACTGAAGATGGCTTCTTGAGATAGTGCATTTCAATATTTTCTTTTTGCTTTAATTTATCAATAAGATATTGATCTGCTCTTAAAACATCACGACGCACAATCACATGAACCTGCTTAACAATATCACTTAAATAAATAGCTTCTTCGATTGCTGAATTTCCACCACCAACAACACAAACTGTCTTATTTTTAAAGAATGGTCCATCACAAACAGCGCAATAAGAAACACCACGTCCACTCATTTCATCTTCACCGGGAATATTCATCTTTCTTTCTTTTGTTCCAGTTGCAATAAAAACATATTTACCATCATATTGCTGGTCAGCAGTATGAACAATTTTATGTTCTCCCTTGTCTTCAATATGAGTTACTTCACCATATTCATACTTAGCACCAAATGATAAGCATTGTTCATACATTGAATATGCTAACTCAGGTCCTTTTTTCATCATACCTGGATAATTTTCAATTTCAGCAGTCAGGTTTAATTTTCCACCTGGTGCCCCTCCATCTAAGACAATAACACTTGCACCTGCACGTGTTGCATATAAAGCCGCTGTCAACCCAGATGGTCCAGCTCCAATAACAATTAAATCTACCATTCTAATCAATCCTCTCTATTAACTTTAATATATCATCCATACGATCAATCATGAAATCTGGATGCAATGATTCCATAGCACTTGTTCCTTTTGGTGACCACTTCACGCCTGCTGTATAAATTTCAGCATTTTTTCCTGCCTGAATATCTGTTTGATTATCACCAACATATATGGCATTTGAACACTTCATAGTCTCCATTGCCTTTTTAATTCCTTCAGGATCTGGTTTTACATTCTTAACATCTTCCATACCCAAAACAATATCAAAATATTTTGTTATATCAAAAAGTTCTAAACCTAGATAAGCTGCATGTGTTGATTTTGTTGTGACAACAGCTAAAGGATAATTATCCTTTTTCAAGCTTTCTAAAGTTTCTTTTACTGTTGGATATATTGTTACATAGTCCTCATGATGCGCATGATTATACTCACGATAATATTCAATGAGTTCTTCAATCATATTTTCAGGAAAATATCTTTCAAACGTTGCTGTTAATGTAGGTCCTAAAAAAGATAAGTGCTCTTCCTTACTTAAAGTATATCCAGGTTTATATTTTTCAAAAACATGTTCAAATGTTTTTTGAATTAATAAATCAGTATTTAATAATGTTCCATCTAAATCAAATATAATAGCCAAAGCTTTTTTCATAATGACCTCCTTTTTGTATTATAACACACTCATGCTCCACACGTTAATATTATGCTTGATATTTCATACTTTATAAGTATATCATATAAGAAAAAGGAAATGAGGAATATTATGATTAAAAAGATAACGACTTATATAACACCTTTTCAATTAGAACGAACGCTTCATATTGCATTACCAGATAACTATTATGAAACACAAGTTCATTATCCTGTTATGTATATGTATGATGGACATAATTTATTTCAAGATCATGATGCGACTTATGGAAAGTCATGGGGACTTGAAGACTTTCTAAATGATTATGATAAACCTTTTATTATTGTTGGAATTGAGTGTAATCATGAAGGACAGGAAAGATTAAATGAGTTTTCTCCTTATACATTTGACAATTCCTATTTTGGTCATATCAATGGTAAAGGAGAAATATTAATGGATTGGGTTATTGAAGAATTAAAACCTTTCATTGATGAACACTACCGTACAATACCATTTCGTGAATGCACCGGCATTGGTGGAAGCTCAATGGGTGGACTCATGGCACTTTATACAGTTATTAAGTACAATATATATTTTTCAAAAGCTGCTTGTCTGTCCTCAGCAATTTCAATGTGCATGCCCCAGCTGAAAAACGAGTTGCAGGAAGCATTTATTGATTCTGATACACGAGTCTATATGAGTTTTGGTACAAAAGAAGTCAGAGGGAAAAAGGGAATTGAATTAATGAAAAACAATTTAAATGAAATTGAAAAACAATTTTACTTAAGGGGTGCTTCCTTTCACTTGAACATTATAAAAAATGGACAACATAATGAAGCATCTTGGGAAAAAGAGAATAAAGTCTATTTTGACTATTTATGGAAGTAAGCTTTTTTATCAAATGGCTTGCTTTTTTTAGAGAGAAATGATATTTTATATCACAGTTAGCACTGACTAACAAAAGGAGGAAATAAATGAAAATAGTATATGCGTCAAGAACTGGTCATGTTGAAATCTTGATGAACAAATTAAATATAAATAATCCAACTCGTATTATGAGTGGTGATGAAAAAGTGGATGAGGATTTCTTATTATTCACATATACTGATGGATATGGTGATATCCCCGCAGAAGTTGAAACTTTCTTAGAGCATCATGTATCTTATATTAAAGGAGTTATTGCTAGCGGTGATACAGGTTATGGTGAAGCTTTTGCACAATCTGGAAATAAAATTAGTGAAGCATATAATGTTCCTTATTTATATAAAATTGAAAATGAAGGAACAGAACAAGATATTATTGCAATTCAAAAAATATTAACTGAATTCTAAAAACAATGGTTACCCATTGTTTTTTTAGTCTATTATCTTTTTTATATTTTCAATAAATATTTCCATTTGTTCTTGAGTACCAATTGTAACACGTAGATATTGGTCAATTCTTGGTTTTTTAAAATAACGTACCAGAATGCCATTCTCTCTTAATTTTTTAAATATTTCTTCAGCATCTTTTTGAGGGTGTTTGATAAAAATAAAATTAGCATAAGAATCTGGCATCTCAAAACCTAAATTCTTAAGTTCTCTTTTTGTATATTCTCTTGTTTCTATAATTTTTCGTGCATTGTCCTTAATATAGAAACTATCGTCTATACTTGCCTTTCCAATCACTTGTGCCAAGCTATCTATTGGATAAGAATTAAAAGAATTTTTAACATCATATAGCTTTGCAATGATTTCTTGGTTTCCTAAAGCAACACCTAAGCGAATACCAGCTAGAGATCTAAATTTAGAAAAAGTCTGTGTAATTAACAGATGAGGGTATTTTTCTAGTAGTGTGACTGCACTTTCTCCTCCAAAATCAATATAAGCTTCATCAACAACGACAATACTGTTTTGATTATGCTTTAAGATATCTTCTATAAAATCAAGTGAAACCAAAAGACCTGTAGGTGCATTAGGATTAGGAAAAATAATCCCAGAATTTTCTTTATAATAATCTTCTTTGATAATTTCAAAATGTTCATTTAATGGAATCATTTCATAATTCAAATCATAAAGTTCGCAATATACAGGATAAAATGAATAACTGATATCTGGAAATAAAACAGGAGCCTGACCATTAAAACAAGTTAAGAAAATAAGTGCCAAAACTTCATCTGAACCATTTCCTAAAAAGACTTGTTCATCTTTGAGACCATGATACTGAGCAAGACTATGTTTTAAATCATCAGCATCAGGATTAGGATACAATGATAAGATAGCAGCATCAAAATCACTGATTGCTGAAATCACTTTTTCACCTGGATGATAAGGATTTTCGTTGGTATTTAATTTAATCAAATTCTTGATCTTTGGTTGTTCTCCAGCCTGATATGGTTCTACATTTCTTAATTTTTCTTGCCAACTCATTCTCTTTTTCCTCCTAACATATCATCTATGACATCATAAACATAATTCACTTTTTTATCAGCATGCTGATAAATAGTGGACGAAACATGCTGAAACGTATATGCGTGGTCTGAGACTTCAAACATTGAAATATCATTAAATGAATCTCCAATACAATATGTCTCAACCTTTTCGTTCAACAATTCTTTAAGAACTGTAATACCAGTGCCTTTACTACAGCCACTTGCTGTAATATCTAAATAATGTGTATTTAATGTTCCAACTGCATATTGACTAAAGTTATCTTGAATATACTTTTGAATCTTTAAAATATCTCTATCACCTTCATCCACTTGATGTACTGCAATGATATCAAATTCATCTACTTGAAGATATGCTTCTTGAAAACAAACATCATGAATTTCTCTATTTCCACCTGATGAATGTTCATAAGTTTGACCATTACAATGTCCTAAAGTCCTTTTTCCATCATAAAAGAAAACAAATAAGTTTGTAAAGTTCATTGCATATTCTATAATTTTCCTACCAACATGCTGAGGAATAATTTTCTTAAAAAGTTCTTTTCCCTCTTTATTTACAATATGAGCACCATTATTTAAAATTAAATAATCATATGGGAAGTGATGACGATCTATACAATAATATGCTTCTTGAAAATTTCTACCTGTATTAAAAGCAATCAAATGACCTTGTTTCTTTAATTCTTCTAACATCTCTTTATCATGTTCATGTTTCATTTCATTGAAATCTATAATTGTCCCATCCATATCACTAAATAACATCTTTATCATATAACTTCCCCCTTATTGACTTATTACTATTATACTTAAAAATAATAACTTGTCATTATATTTCCGTATAAGAAAAGCCAGCAACGCTAGCTTTTCTTAAATATGATAATATTCAGACATTATTTTTTGATTCCAAGCATCTCCTTCATCAACATTAGCACTAAGGAAAACAGGTGGTTCAATTCCTACTTCAGCAAGTTTTTGAGCTATAAGCATGGATAAAGTTTGAGCCATAAACATTCCTATCAAACTAGAACTTGCCCCCATCTGTCCTTTTACACCTTTCACCTCCATCATAGCATCACCAACAACACCACAATTATCAATAACATAATCACAAACTTGATAGAGTTTAAGACCACGACTATGACGACTTGTTACAACCTGAGAATGTTTTAAATTGGTAAAGGCAATTGTGCACATCCCCAATTCATGACATGCCATAGCAAGTTCAACTGGCATAGCATTTCGTCCTGAATTAGACGAAATGAGAATAATATCTTTATCTTTGAATCCGTACTGCATCATAATCACATGTGCATATTCAGCAATTCTTTCAATTTGAGTTGACTTTAATGGGTGTTCTCCTAACGTCAATTCCATTGGAGCAATAAGTTGAACACAAGCAAGCCCCCCTGCTCTCGCATAGAACTCCTCACCTACCATATGTGAATGACCCGTTCCAAACACAAAGAATCTTCCACCCTCTTTAATTCTATCAACAATTATGTCCGCAACAGTCTTCATATTTTCTGATTGGGTTTCTGTAAATAAATTTAAAATTTCAATCATTTTTTGAGCGAATTGTTCTTGCATATTAATCCTCCTTAAGAACAAATAAAGCCTGTCCATATTGTATAAGTTCAACTAACCTCCTAGCATATGGCTTCACTTGACCAATGACATTTGCGTAACGCACTGCTGGTAAATCAGTTAGTGGAATTTGAAGTTCACCATTATAACGATTTGCAAATTCATTTATCATTACTAACGAATATGCTTCTCTTTTCAAAGGATTATAACGAGTACAAGCACATATATCTCTTGACTGTGTTCCACGCACCATCAATTCTGGTTGATCTGAGCGTGGTAAGAAAACCATATGAGTCAATCTTTTTTTAATATCTTCATCTAAATCTATATCAAACCAAACAGGTATTTCCACACAATATAATCCTTTGATATCATTTTTGTCCAATCTACTCATATCATATTGAGTTGATAGAAAGTCTAAACAATCATACTGAGCAACTTGACTCACTTTTTGTAATTCGTCTAAACGTGGATGACTATCACCAAAAATAATAAAATCAAATTCTGGATGAACAAATAACTCCATAGCTTGTATATATGATGGTTTATATCTATGATCTTCTATTGTGACAATATAGTCTCCCACATCATTTAAATCACGACTAGAATATAATGAACCAATAAAGATACCTACTTTGATCCCATAACTTTTAAACAGTTTCGCTGAAGCTAAAGCATCTTCATATCTTAATCCTGTTTCATTGAGTGGAAAAAAGTTATGGCAGGCATAATATTGCTGAATATTTCCTTCGCTAACAATTGTTTCTATTCTCTCTTTAGGAAATTGTAGCATAGAAGCATTTTCTTCAATGATAATGCCATAAGGATTCTTGGTCATCAAAGCTATTTCTTGATGCGTAAAACCACTATCTAAACGTAATACTTTTATCTTGAGGTCGAAAACTGGTTTAAGATTATCAGGTGCCCCACCTATGTGTTTTAACATTCTATCATTGATATCAACATGTATTTCTAAATCTAACTGATGACAATATTCAAATAAAAATTGAAATTTATCATTTATTCCAATTGTTGTATTTTCAAATCCTAAATCACCAAGTTCTATAGATGTAAAAATATCTTTGTATCCTAATTCTTTTGCAGTATCCAATGTCTTTTTAATTGTTTCTAAATCATCAAAATCAGGATAAACAGAAATACCGATTTCTTTCATAAATCTCCCTTCTTTCTATAAGCTATTTGATTAAAGCTATACTTATCTACACGATAATATGTATATCCATATTCAAGACATACATCATCTTTAAGATAGGTTGTTTGTAAGATTCTCAACAATGGTTGCTCTTTTGAAATTTCCAAGTAATGAGCAAATTGTTCAGCCAAGCAAGCATCAATCTGTTGATGTGAATAAGCAATATTTAATTGAAGTTCATTTTCAAAATAAGCATATAAAGACTGTTGTAAAACTTGAACTGAAATATCTGGAACAAGACCTCCATGATAATAACCATCTTCATAAGCAATGGGCTCACGATCCATATAACGTACCCTCACAATATGCCAAACTTCCTGATTTTTATCTAACAATCCTAAAGATTGCAATTTCATATCATCCGTTTTTTCTTTTTGACAAAGAATAATTTGTGAAGAAATATCTCCTTCTAAACGTGAAACATCTTCACTAAAACTCTGTAATCCATCTAACGTCTTTAAGGATTTTTGTTTTTGAACATACGCACCTTTTTTAGGTACAGTATAAATCAGTCCTTCTTGTTGCAAAGATAATAAAGCCTGCCTAACAGTCATCCTTGAAACATGAAATTGCTTAGCCAAACAATTTTCACTCTCAATTCTATCATCCTTATAAACTCCTTTTTGAATATTCTTCTGTATATAATCTTTAATTTTTATATACTGATATTGATTTTCTTTCATCGCGATTCCTCCGTCTTGTCTAGACAAGATTATTATAGCACATAAAAAAAGAAAAAAACAGATGAAACATCTGTTTAATGAATATAATCTTTTACTTCATGGTTATAAACCAATTCTGAGTAATAACTTTCACCCTGTCTATGAGCGACAAATGAAGAACGACCATTGTAGTTACCTAATCCATAATGACCTAATGTTTTTTTCTTAGTATCAAATTCATCTTGACGCTTTGAAAAATCTGCAATTAATTCATCAGTAATTTTTTGTTCACCTGTAAAAGTTTTGACGATTTTTAATTCTTCTTCATTCAAGAACAATTCATTAAATGTTGTTGCTCCTGTATGTTTAAAAGTGATTTCTTCAGTATTATAAGTATGTGAACGATCATATTGTCGTTGGATAGTCACACTTAAATTTTCATTAATCTGTGTTGTATAGGTTAATGTATAATAAATATCATAATTATTTAAAATAACAAGATGATATGTCTTATCAAATGTATAATCACCTCGTTGAGTAAGTGATGCTTCATATTGAGAAATTGCATCAACAATTGTGTTGACATTTGTAAATTGTTTTTGAAAATCAGCAAGTGTATCATAAACTGCTAATATAGACGTCGGTTGGGTATCTTCGATTTTTGGCAATTCAATTTTCTCTTCATTTAACTGTGTTACATCATTATCTATAGCATTCAATAAACGACTATAAAAAAGAGGAATCGTGATAAATGAAAAGAAGATAATAACATATAGTAAATATGTCATCGCCTTGTTTTTAGGCTTAATAGCTCGATATCTTTCTTGTAAATCTAATCCACAATGGGGACAATATTTTTCATTATTATTCACTTCATGACCACATCTTGGGCACTTTTTCATTATAAATCCTCCTTAAAATAATCATCCATAAAAACTTGAAATTGATCTAAAAACTCCTGTCTTTTCGCTTTTTGTTTCTCTCGATCCTTAATTTCTATATAATCTTCATCTAGATACTGATAAGTTTTTATAAACTTTCCATTTGAAATAATATGAATGGTTGGAGTCCAATCAAAATGTAATTCCTTGTAAAGATTATCATAGAAATCTTTTTCTTCCTTAGTTGCACTCTCCGCTTTAGCACGATCTCTAAAATCTTTAATATTTAGATAATAGATACCGCTTCCTTCATGATTTTCAATATACTCTTCTAAAATTGGATAAAATTCCTGACAATCTCCACAGTCAGGTCTTCCTATATACAATATAAATTTAACATTTGAATTTAAATTTTGTGTTAACTTTTCATAATTAATATTTTCAATTCCTTGAATTTGTATTTTTGAGGCTGTATCTGTGCTTGAACACCCCCATAAAACAAGAATAGACAAAAGAAAACATATTATTTTTTTCATAGAATCACTCCATTTTGTTTAATATACCATAAACAAAGATAAAAGAAAAGGATAAGAATTTCTCTTATCCTAGTAAGCTTTCACCTGTCATTTCTTCAGGAATTGGCAATCCTAACAATTGAAGAATTGTTGGCGCTAAATCTCCAAGTTTTCCACCTTCTTTTAATTCTAAGTGTGTATTTGTAAGAATTAATGGTACTGGATTTGTTGTATGAGCAGTAAATGGATTATCTTCTTCATCCAATAATCTTTCACTATTTCCATGATCAGCAGTAATTAACATTGTCCCACCAAGTTCAAGAACCTTTTCATAAACTTCTCCAACACATTCATCAACAACACTAACTGCCTTAATAGCCGCAGGAATAATTCCAGTATGTCCGACCATATCACAGTTTGCAAAGTTCACAATTACAACATCATGAATATCTTTATCTAATTCTGCAATTAATGCATCTTTCACTTCATATGCACTCATTTCTGGCTGTAAATCATAAGTTGCAACCTTTGGTGAATTAATTAAAACACGAGTTGCTCCTTCGATTTCTTTATCAATACCACCATCAAAGAAGAATGTAACATGAGCATATTTTTCTGTCTCTGCAATTCTTAATTGCTTCATACCTTGAGATGATAAATAATCACCTAAAGTATTTGTTAAATCCGGTAACGCAAAAGCAACTTCACCATGAACAGTATCTGCATATTTCATCATACATACAAATTCAAGATTTTTAGGCTTATCAGCAGGTTTAAAGTCTTCATAAACATCTGCAGTAAAGACATTTGACATTTGAATTGCTCTATCTGGTCTGAAGTTAGCAAAAATGATTGAATCATTATCACTCACTCCTCCATCAACAGCAGGATTATATCCTGGCAAAACAAACTCATCAAATGTATCTTTTGCATAAGAATCTTTAACATATTGAACTGGATTGCTATATGTTTCACCACTTTTAGCAACCAATGCATTATATGCAAGTTCAACACGATCCATTCTCTTATCTCTATCCATTGCGTAATATCTACCAGAAACACTGGCAATTGTTCCAACACCAATTTCATCAATTTTATCTTGTAATTCTTGAACAAAATCAGCACCACTATCTGGTGCAACATCTCTACCATCTAAGAATGCATGAACATAAACTTTTTCTAACCCTTGATCTTTAGCAAGTTTTAACAATGCATAGATATGTTCATTTGATGAATGAACCCCACCATTTGATAACAATCCCCAAATGTGTAATTTTGAGTTATTGTCTTTTGCATGTTGAATTGCTTTTAAGAATTTTTCATTTTTATAGAATGTTCCATCTTCAACTGCTTTATTAATTAAAGTTAATGATTGATAAACAATTCTACCAGCACCAATATTTAAATGCCCCACTTCACTATTACCCATTTGACCTTCTGGTAACCCAACTGCATTACCACAAGCTTTGATTGTCGTTGTTGGATACATTGCCATCAAATCATCTAAATTTGGTGTATTTGCTAATTTCACAGCATTCCCATCAATACGATCAGTCAATCCATAACCATCTAAAATACATAAAACCACAGGTCTCTTTTTCATTATCTATACCTCCATATGCGCTCATTATACAAAATTATAACCTAAAAATAAAGTTATAAGATTAATTTTTTCACATATTCATTCATTTCAAGATTTTCATCTGATAATCTTACAAAACATTTCATAATATTCTGATATTTTAAAAAGATGCTCTCATGAACATCCCTACTTCCATACTAAAAAACACGATATACATAAGAAAATAATGACAGCTAATAAACTTAAACCAATCATCATTCTTTTTATTCGACTCATATGATAAACATGATCTAAAATATCATTGACTTCTGCTGACATTTGAACACCTGCCTGAGAATTATATTGACCATCTGTTATTTCAGTCTCTGTTCCCTTTAAAAGATAATCAGTACTCACTTCAAAGATTTCACTTAATCTTATCAATTTCTCACTATCAGGATAGGTTTGATTTGTTTCCCATTTAGATACTGATTGTCTTGTTACATCCATCAATGCAGCTAGTTCTTCTTGCGACATTCCCCGTATATTTCTTAAATGAATAAGTTGTTTTGAAAAAGCCATAATATTATTTCCTCCTCCAGTCATCTTGACAGTATTATCATAACTGTACAACTGGTTGCATACTACCAACTATACTCAGTCAATAGCGCACTTTGAAGTTGCTATCGTCTTTTTCGTGGTGTAGAAATCATATAAATCCCTATAAAACTTAAAATGAGTGGCCAATAACTTTTAATCACAAGTTCGACTTGTTTTAAAAATTCATTTTCTTGCCCACTTTGATTAATTGTTAATAAAACACCCAACATCATCATAATAATTCCAATATTTTTCCTTAGATTCATATACATCACCCAGGAAGATTATAACCTTTATAAATTACGAAGTTTGTCACTTGAAAGAATATGATGACAAAATGCTAACAATGCATTTAAATCAACATGTTCTTTTCCTTTTTGAGAATAAACAATAACTTCCAAACGATTATATTCAAAACGATTTGAATGAATGATACTATTCATATCTTTTCGAAGTTCATCAGGAGTCACGATAAAAAGATTCTCAGCCATTTTCCTTAGTAAAACACAGAGTGTTGCTAGAGAAAGCTCTAAATCTAGAATTGTCCTTGAGCGATCATGTTGTAAAATATAAGCATCAAAAACGCCCTTTTTACTTTCAATCTGATTGAGTCGATTCAAAATCATCTCAACAGAAACAACATTATCTTCTAATGCTTCTAAATAACATAATTGTTTTAAATCACGTTTACTCATAATATCACCTCTATTCATTATACAAGAAATAAAAAAAGAAATATATGTTTATCATCTATTTTCTTAGATTTTATATGAAATAAAAAAGCAAGTCTTAACTTGCTTAATTTTCTTTATATAAACGATAGAGTCCCTGACTATAATAAATCATAGCAATAATCATTAATACAACTGTAGAATAAATCATAACAGTTGAAATCATTGTTCCTGGAATATAGAAAGCAATTAATAGAATAGATACGACAAAGAAGACTGCTGTAGCAATTTTACCTGGCATTTCAGCTTGAGCGAGATGTTTTCCCTTTTTTCGATAAATAAACCAACCAACAAAAAGCAACATACCATCCTTCAATACAATAATAGCAACAAGCCATGAATATGCAGGATAGGTATACATCAATGTACATGCAACAACAAATTGAGTAAGTTTATCGGCAACAGGATCAATCAGTTTTCCAAGTTCAGTAATCATATCATATTTTCTTGCTATAAAGCCATCAAAGAAATCACTTAAACTTGATAAAATAAGTATTCCAGCTGATATCATATGACCTTCACTACCTTCTGCTGTAAAATATGTATATAGAAAAATAGGAACTAGTCCAATTCTAAAATAACACAATATATTTGGAATACTAAAAATCTCTTTTTTTGTAAACATGTTTATTCCCTGCCTTTATATATCCCTTATTATAAGGAAAATAGATGTTGAAGTCAAACCATTATCTTAATGTGCTCTATCTTCATTATATTTATTATTATCTGCTTACTAAGAAAATTATGAAGACCTATTATTTGAATGAAATTCCTATAATCTCAGTTATTACAGTAATAAAGGGAATATTAGTTATTTACTTTGCATTTAGAATTTTATAAATCTTTTCAGCAGTCTCATCAATTGTAGAATGAGAAATATCAATTTTAATTGTATTCAGTTGTTTATAAAGTTTCATCCTTTCTAAACTTCTTTCTATTATATCCTGACTACGAATGCCTGCATCTATATCTGTCTGAAGATGTGCTTTTAAAGTATCATCTGAACAAATAAGTGAAAACGTATAAACATGACAATGGTTAATATCAACTCTTGAAAGAATTTCATCAATAATTGATTGTTCATGCATAACCCAACAGAATATAATATTTTCTATTTCACTACAACTTATAAATTGATTTAATTGATAAACAATATTATTCATAACCATAGCTTTAGTTTCTCTATTAACAACAAATGGATGCATATCCCAACACCAATCACCATCTAAAAAGACACTTTGATTCAATTTTTGTTTAAGCAATGAAGATGTAGCTGTTTTACCAACCCCCATTGTTCCACCTATAAGAATTAATTTTTTCATCAAAAAACCTCCATTTCTACTATATACAGTATATCTCTCAATAAATTTCAAGTAAAATCATTTTTAAATATAATGACAATATGTAAACATATATCCAATAAAAAGACTGCCAAACTGACAGTCTATCTATGCTTGTGAGATTTGTTTATTCACTTTTTTCTTAACAATTGTATGCGTAAAGAAAACAACAAACTGAATGATTGCTATAACAACCATAACAACAGTATATTTATCTAACATAACCATTGGTAAAGCTATATCTTCTGTAAGTATAAAAATCACAACAGATATGATTGCAATAGCAATTCCTAATAACTTCATCCATATATAACGCTTTTGATATGTTAGACCTTCTTCTTGATTTGATTCCATATTTTTCTTCAAGAAAATAATAACAATTCCTAAGATTACAGTTGTCATTGCAGCAATCAAATTAATCAATGCCCAAGAATTTTCAATACCTGCTAAAGGTGTCTTGTTATCATTAACCGTGATAACTTCTGTTTCATTATTCTCTTCTTGTTGTTGGTTATTATTTTGTACTGGCGTATTAACTACAGGAGTTACTATATTGGCTGGCACTCTTGTAGAATCTTCTATATTTGGAGATAGGTTTGCTGAAATTCCTGCTTCAGGTACTTCAATAGGTCCAGTGATTTCGGGAGTTGCTGGCTCTTCATTATTAGATAAGGGTGGTTCCTCATCATCAGGTTGATTAACAATCGCTTCTATAATAGATAATTTTCCTTCTACTATATTAACTATGTAATTTTTATTTTCAACATAATGAGCAGTAATGGGATATTCACCTAATTCTTCACCAGATTCTCTTGTTAATGTGTAATTTAAAGGTTGCCCCTCAATCTCTCCTTCAACCGTTGCTGTGAAATCTGGATCATCTGTTCCTATGTTTTTTTCTACATCATCTATTGTTATTGTCATAGGTGCTGGATGAATAGTTAATGATCCTGATTCCAAATAAAGACTGTAAAAATAACTCACATCATTTCCAGTTTTATCATAAACTTTTGCTTCTTCAAGATTCAAGATATATTTACCAGACTCAGTTGCTAAAATCGATTCATGTTGTACAACAACATTATGACCAGTTTTTAGACTCCCAGCAGTTATGTCAAAACCAGATAATTTTTTTTCAGTACCATCATATGTGACTGTCATACTCTTTGCAGTCACAACAATTGGGATTTTCCTAAACAAACTAATTGTAAAAAGATTTTCAGGTGCCAAAGCATTACTTGAATTATAATCAAAATAGAGATCATCATAAATTAGATTTGCACGTAATGGATTATCAGGATGTATTTTCACTTCTGTTTATCTGCCATTTACTTCAACATAATTTAGAATAATTGTTTGTTTTTTACCTAAGTCAAAACGTGTAGGATCATCCTTTTGACCACCATATAAATACGAATTTACACTTTCACTAAAAGTATAACTTCTTTCAAACATAGCATTTTTTTCAACAACTTTACCTTTCGCATTATAGATTGTTCCATACATCTTTATATGATAAGTTACAGGTTCAATCTGATAAGCCTTTATATCAGTAAACTCTCCTAAAATAATTATTCCTATGAATAGGAATGTAAATACTTTCTTGATAACTTTCATTAATGTTCATCTCCCTACTCTATTTCCATTATATGGAGAAACAGTCACATGAAAGTCACAATTTGAAATTCATTGTAAAAAAAAGATGAGCATTAAAATAACTCATCTAAAACTTATCTAAAATTTTAAGAATTTTCTAACTGAAACAAAACTTCCAATTAAACCAACACCACTTCCAAGAGCAACTAATAAACCTGAACATTGCCAAATAAATGGGAAAGGTTCACGCAAAGCTAACATTGAAGGTAACAATCCAACAGCTCCATTATAAACCATTGTATATCCAAAATACATAACCAGAACTGGAATAATTGATCCTAAAATTCCAATAAAGATTCCTTCTAACATGTATGGTAAACGAATATACCAGTTACTTGCTCCTACCATACGCATAATACTAATTTCAGTTTGTCGAGATGTAATTGTAATTTTGATTGTATTTGCAATCATAAAGAGAGCTATAACAGTTAATCCAACAACAAAGATTGCTCCACCATTTCTAACAGCTTCTAAACTATCTACTAATGATGACGTCGATTCACCACCAGAGTTGACCTCATTGACATTATTAAGAGTCCTGATCTGATCTGCTACTGTATCAATTTGTTTAGCATCTGTTACTTCAACAACATAGGCAGCTCCAAGTGGATTATTTTTACGATATGTTTCAAGCAACTCTTTTCCAGTATCATTTTGTTGCGTCAACATTTTATTTAATTCATTATCTTTAGATGAGAATGTTGCCTTTTTGACACCAGCAATTTTTTCAATAGCTGGTTGTATTTTTTTAGCATCTTCATCTTTTAATTCACGATCAATTTTCACATAAACTGTAAGACTTTCTTCAATACTTAAAGTCATATCTTGAATATTAATTGCAATAATACCAATAACTGCAATCAAGACCAAAGTAATTGTCACAGCAAAAACAGAAGATACAGACATGACACCATTACGCCAAATATTTTGAAATGCTGTTTTACAGTGTTTGGGGAAGTTTTTCACACAACTAATGAATTCCATTTGCATAACCTCCTGTACTTGTATCGGTCTTAATACATCCATCTTCAATTAAGATTGTTCTCTTTTTATATTTTTGAACAATTTCTTTATCATGTGTAACAACTAAGATTGTTGTATGATTGACTTCATTAATTCTTTCTAATAATTCAATAATTTCTATAGATGTATCTGGATCTAAGTTTCCAGTTGGTTCGTCAGCGATTAAAACCTTGGGATTGTTGACAATTGCTCTTGCAATCGCTACACGCTGCTGCTGACCACCTGATAATTCATGAGGAAAAGCATTAGCTTTATCTTCTAGTCCAACAAGTTCTAATGTTCTTCTCACCTTTTTTCTAATTTCCACTCTAGGAGTATCTGTAACTTCTAATGTAAAGGCAATGTTTTCAAAAACTGTTTTCTTAGGCAGAAGTCTAAAGTTTTGAAATACAATTCCAATATTTCTTCTGAAATAAGGAACCTTGCGATTTTTAATTTTAGAGACATCTTCTCCTGCGACAATAACTTTACCAGATGAAGCTTTTTCCTCTCTATATAATAACTTAATAAAAGTAGATTTTCCTGCACCAGTAGGTCCAATGACATAAACAAATTCTCCTGGACCAATATTAACATTCATATTGTTGACAGCTCTTACGCCGGTTTTATAAACTTTTGTAACATTTTCGAGTTTTATCATCTTATCACGCTCCTTTTAACATTATAACACATATTTTGTCTAAAAAAATGGAAATTAAAGGTTTTTTCATGTGATTTGTTTTTTGAGTTCTCTCCTACTATGAAAGCTAAAGAAAAGATAACATATAACTGTTATCCTCTTTATATAATTAATGATGAAATAAACGTAAATGTGTAAATGCCATAACAATATTATACTTATCACAAGTTGCAATGACATGGTCGTCTCTGATACTACCACCAGCTTGAGCAACATATGTGACCCCACTCTTATGAGCACGTTCAATATTGTCTCCAAATGGGAAAAATGCATCTGATCCAAGTGCAACATCTTTTAAGGTTGCTAACCATATTTTCTTTTCTTCCTTTGTCAATGGTTCAGGCTGACAGGTAAAGAATTCTTGCCAAATTCCATCTGCCAATACATCTTCATAATCATCTGAAATATAGACATTGATGGTGTTGTCACGATCCGCTCTACGAATTTTCTCTTGAAATGGCAGACTTAAAACCTTTTTATGTTGGCGCAAATACCAATTGTCTGCCTTATTACCTGCTAATCTTGTACAATGAATACGTGATTGCTGTCCTGCTCCAATCCCAATAGCTTGTCCATCTTTGACATAACATACTGAATTCGATTGAGTATATTTTAATGTAATCATAGAAATCAGTAAGTCACGTATAGCACCTTGAGATAATTCCTTGTTTTGAGTCGGTCTATCATTAAATAAATCTTCAGTTATTTGAACATGATTTCTTCCTTGTTCAAATGTGATGCCATATACATCTTTTGTTTCAATATCTGCTGGGATATAATCAGTATCTATTTGGATAACCAGATAATTTCCCTTTTTCTTTTTACTCAAGATAGCTAATGCTTCAGGTGTATATGAAGGTGCAATAACCCCGTCACTCACTTCTCTAGAAAGATATCTAGCACATGACTCATCGCATTCATCACTTAATGCTGCAAAATCACCATAACTAGACATACGATCACTTCCTCGAGCTCGTACATATGCTGTGGCAATTGGCGACAAATCCAATCCATCAGTAAAATAAATTTGTTTTAATGTTTCATCTAATGGAACATACACAGCAGCTCCTGCTGGTGAAACATGTTTAAAGCTTGCAGCACTTGGCAACCCAGTTGCTTCTTTTAACTCTTTAACCAATTGCCAACTATTAAAAGCATCTAGTAAATTGATATATCCTGCTTTTCCATTTAACACTTGAATAGGTAATTCACCATTTTTGTTATAAATCTTTGCTGGTTTTTGATTGGGATTACATCCATACTTTAATTCTAATTCTCTCATTTTATTTTCCTCCTGAACATATGAAATTGAAAAGAGCCACACCTCTGGACTCTTTGCCCAGACGGTCGGCTCTTCGCATTATATTTCCTGTGGTCAATTCCACTTCCGTCAGTCATATAACTACTTAAAGACTACCACCTTTTACTTTTAAAATCAATAAAATTTGAAGCAATAATATAATTGGTATCCCAACAACAAAATACCATTGTCTTGTTTTATGATGACATATATACATACCTATCCATGTCCCAAGACTTCCCCCAATGATACTTAAGAGAAAAAATGATTTCTCTGGAACTCGCCATGCGTGTTTCCTTGCTTTATATTTATCCAGTTTCATCATCAAGAAAGCAAGAATATTAATCATAATCAAATATATCATCATGAATTTCATAACTTCAACTCCAAATTAGTGTTTTATGCTTTTTATTTTACAATATCACAAATCAACTCACAACAATAATATTTATATTATATGTTATTGATATTTGTTTTAGAACATATTTTTCTGTATAATAATAGATAGAGGTGATTAGCGATGAGAAAATGTCCAAGATGTCATAAAGAAATGACTGAAGAGTGTTATTTAAAGGATTCTGCACAACCTATTAGTGACTATGTTGTTGTTCAAAAAAATGAAGATCTAAAAAAGATAGAATATCCTTTAAAAGTATCACTCTGTAAGACATGCGGCTATGTAGAAATGTATGTGGATTTAGATAAAGGGTAGAAGACTACTCTTTTTCATTTATTTTACGATTTTATTAACACCAATAGAAAAAATAATGTTATAATGCTTTAGCAAAGGATGTGATATATATGTGTGGAATCGTTGGATTTGCACCTGTGAAGGAAAACGGAGCAGAAATTTTAAAACAAATGATGGATCGTATTGCACATAGAGGACCTGATGGCGAAGGTCAATTTGTTGATGAATATGTTGCTTTAGGTCATCGTCGTTTATCTATTATTGATTTAGCTGGTGGAACACAACCTATGGCGACTGAACATTTGGTAGTCGTTTTTAATGGGGAAATATATAATTATTTAGAACTAAAAAAAGAACTAGAAAATAAAGGGCATCACTTTAAAACAAATAGTGATACTGAGGTTCTTTTACATGGTTATGAAGAATATCATTATGAAATTGTTAATCATTTAAGAGGAATGTTCTCTTTTGCTTTATATGATACAACAACTCATGAATTATTTTGTGCAAGAGATCATTTTGGTATTAAACCTTTTTATTATTATTTTGATCAAGAACATTTTCTTTTTGCCAGTGAAATCAAGGGATTCTTAGATCATCCTGATTTTAAAAAAGAATTAAATAGAGATGTTTTAGATATTTATCTAAAGATGAACTTTGTGGCTGGTGAACAAACATTCTTTAAGAATGTGAAACAATTATTGCCAGGTCATTACTTAGTTTATAAAGATAAACAAGTTGAAATAAAGCGTTATTATTCTATACAATTCAAAGATCAATATAAGAGTGATCAAGAAATGATTCAGGCAATTGATCAGATTATGAAAGATTCAGTAAAACATCATTTAATTGCTGATGTTGAAGTAGGATCATTTCTTAGTAGTGGAATAGATTCATCATATCTTGTTTCATTAGCAAGACCTCAACATACATACACAGTTGGATATAATGATGAAAGATATAACGAGATTAGTTATGCTCAAGATCTAGCACAACAATTAGGTATTGAAAATAAAAGCAAAATTATTAATAAAGAAGAATATTTAAATATTTTACCTAAGATGATGTATCATCTGGATGAACCAACTGCTGATCCAGCTGCTGTTGCGCTTTATTTTGTAAGTGAACTTGCGAGCCAGGATGTTAAGGTTGTCTTATCAGGAGAAGGTGCAGATGAATTCTTTGGTGGATATAATACATATCGTGGTGATATTGATAGTGGTATTTATGGAAAGATTCCATTCTTTATTAGACATTTCATTTCACGTATTTGTAAACATTTGCCAACAATCAAAGGTGTCCCTTTCTTAATCAGAAATGGTGAACGTATTGAAGATTATTATGTTGGTGTCAACCCTGTTTTTTCTGAGCAGGATTGCAAACACTTATTAAGAGATACTTCTCATCTACATACTCATGATGATATTGTTGCTCCTTTATTCAAGAACTTAGGAAAAGCAACCAATATTCAAAAGAGACAAAATGTTGATTTGCAAACATGGTTTATTAAAGATATCTTACAAAAAGGTGATAAAATGACAATGGCTCATTCCATTGAAAGTCGTGTTCCTTTTACAGATAAAGAAGTCTTTCATGTTGCAAGTCAATTAAAAGATAATCAGAAGGTTACAAAGGAAAATACAAAAGTCTTATTAAGACAAGCTGCTAAAAAAGTTATTCCTAATGAAGCATATAAGAAAAAGAAACTTGGTTTCCCAGTTCCTTTAAGAGAATGGATGAGAGAAGAAGATCTTTATCAAAAAGTTTTTAATGGTTTACAAACACCAATTATTAAAGAACTTTTTGATGATCAAAAACTGATTTCTATGTTAGAAGATCACAAAAATCAAAAACATGATTATTATAAGAAGATTTGGACTGTTTATTGTTTCTCATTATGGCACCAAGTTTTCTTCTCAGAAGAATATGAAAACCAAGCTTAGGCTTGGTTTTTATTATTGAAATGTCACAACATTTAAAGATCTTGGTTTTATAAGAAAATGATAATGTCCATAACTGACTTCTTCACCATCAACATTACAGTTATATGAACATATAACATTAGCATTCTTAACACGAAAATAATGAACATCTTTACGACCAGCTAATTTACGTCTCACTAACCTTTCAACCATATATGGAATTTTCCATTTAGGAACCTTATCCACAACACAAATATCCATATATCCATCTTGAATATCAGCGTGAGGTATAATTTGAAACCCACCACCATAATACTGTGCATTATTAACTGTGCAAAGAATCATTTCTCCTTGATAAATCAAATGATTATCACTAAATATAGTCACAGAATGATTGCCATATTTTAATGTATTTTGTAGTATAGAGATAATATAACTTTTTGAATCAGGGATAAAAGGTATATGTGGTGTATCATGAACATGATTTGCGATCACACTATCAAGTCCAAAGCAAGCAGCATTAATAAAGTAAGAATCATTCAATTGAATAACATCAATTTTTTGAGCACTATACTTTAAAGATTCTTTAAGCAGTTCTTGTGGATTCTTTTGTGTGGTTAATGTTCTACAGAAATCATTCCCTGTCCCTAGAGGAATCACAACAACTTCATGTTGACTATCCACTAAATCTTGGATAAAACCATGAACTGTTCCATCTCCTCCAACAATATAAAAGCGGGCTAGACATGGAAACTCTTTTATGTACTTTTGACTATCTGCTAAACAGTTACGATAAACGATTTCATAGTCATAGTCCTTCATAATATCATGAATACTTTTTTCAAAGTCATGATGTTTTTTTGTATATTTCATCATAAAGATATGTTTCATTTCCCCTCACCTCATCTTCATTATAACGAAATCTGTTATTTTTTCCAACAAAGTGTCATATATCTTTGAAAACTTCCTTTTATAATTGTTGCACAATCTAAGATTTCATAGCCCAATGTCTCTAATTCTTTATTCATTGGTATATGAGAAACCAAAAGAAGTGATGGTGCTAATGAAAATGCTCCTTTTAGTAAATCTAATTGTTGTTCATATGAAAAAGGACTATAAACACCATAAGGAATATCCATAATCACAACATCATATTGTTTCTCAATTATTCTCATATCTTTTCTTTGAATAACAGATGGATCATATCCAAAATGCTCCAAATTGCATCTTGCCTGATAAGAAACTTCACGATTAATATCATATCCCTCAATATCAATGCCCATACTCAAAGCTTCTAAAACAACTGTACCAACTCCACAACATGGATCTATCAGTTTTAATGATGTTTCTTGCCCAACAGCAATATTAACTAATGTCCTTGCATCTCTAATATTTAAAGAATGTGAATAAGAATGAGGTTTTTCATAACAATGTGACCAAACAAGTTCATCATCATATGTCCCAAAATACCATTGATTGTGTAATTTTGTAATTGCAAAAATAACCTTAGGTTCTTGCATATTCACTGAACCATCAATAGGGTGAGCAATCTGTCTACATTTTTCTAAAGATTCCTGATAATCAACATGTGTTATATCATTCTTTAAATAAATAACTTTGAATTCATAATAACACATTTGGCTTTCCTCAATGAATTCAACAATTTTATCAAAGTTATCAGATGAATACATAATATTCAATCTCCCCTTGATAAAAACACTTCTTGTATAATCAAAATAAGTATTTGATAAATAATATTTAGACGTCATATTTTCTTTAAACAGACGTCTAAATTCCATCTCACATAATTGTTGCTCATGGGGTGAATAATTGTAAATATATAGGTATTTGTACATGTTTTTCCTCTTTCCATTTCTTACATTTTTGTTATGTTTGCTTTTTATAGTATACATAATTTCTTATTTGTTGTAAAATAGAGTTGCGTTTTGGGAGGTGTGGCTTATTTTTGGAATTGATTATTTAAAAGAACATTTTACACATAATCAAAGATATATCATTGTTGCGATTTTATCGATGTTCTTACCTTTTTATATGTGTGCAACAGTTCTCATCTTTTTAACAATACGTCTTTTATTAAAAGGGGAAATACAAGACGCATATAGAAAAACAGCAAAGAGTCAATATATTCTTTACTTTTGTGGGTTGAGTTTTGTTGTATCGCTGTTTTATCAAAACTATTATGGGGCTGGTTGCAGTCTTGGAATCCTTGCTATTTTATCTTTTGTTTTATACTACCGACAGCATATTACAGGTGAATTATTTGAATTCATTATGAATTGTATTATTGTCTTAAGTGTTTTTGCAGCACTTTATGGTTTAATAGAGTATATTGGAATCCTGAATAAGTTTGATATAGATCAATTAGAAATTATTATTTTTAATCGACCTCAAGACCGTATCAATTCTGTTTTCTTTAATGCAAACTATTATGCTATGATGATAGAATTTTTTGTTTGTATTACTTTCTATAAAATATTAAAAATCAAAGATATTAAAGTTAACTATAAAAAGTTTTGTTATTATTTAGCAGTCATTGCTATTAATTTATTTATGTTACTTTTAACGGCCTGTCGTACAGCTTGGCCTGCACTTGCAGCTGGTGTTCTTGTGATATTAATTATTGATAAACAATATAAAGCTTGTTTAGCTATAATGGCTGGTGTCATTTTAGCTTGTGTATATTTTGTATTTAACCCTTCAAAGTTCCCTAGAGTTGATAACATTATTGCTTATTTTGGAACAAGACAGGGAATATGGGATGTTGCTATAGCAAATATAAAAACTCATCCTCTCTTTGGTGAAGGGCCTATGACTTACTGGCATATATACAAAGCTTATAATGGTCATCCTACTGAACATGCCCATAGTATCTATTTAGATCCTTTGCTTTGTTTTGGAATTATTGGAATTCTCACAATTCTGCCATTTATTATAGAAAATATTAAGCGTTTATATCGATTATGGAAAACACAGATTGATAAGACATTAGTTGCATTAATTATCTCATTTACAGTTATGATTTTTGTTCATGGTATGTTAGACTATACAATTTTCTTTGTTCAAACTGGTTTTCTTTATCTCTTAATAGCAAGCTCATTTGATATATACAAAGAGTCTCTCTAAACGAAAGACTCTTTTTTATATTTACGAACATAAACCTAATCTTTTCATTTCATGATAAACACCATCATCATGAACACTTTCACAAACTGTTGTTGCAAATGATTTTAAGACTTCTGAACCATTTCCCATAACAACACTATGTTCACATACCTCAATCATTTCTAAGTCATTCATACTGTCACCAAAGCAAATCGTATTTTTCATTGACAAGCCAAGATGTTCAACAACAAAGCGTACTGCATTTCCTTTATTTGTTCCTTTAATAATAATTTCACCATTGATGATATGCGTTGATAAAAACTCATGAACAATGAAATTATACTTTTTAGATAAGATTGTTCTTGGTTCTTTCAAACTTTCTTCACTATATGTCATAAAACATAACTTTTGAACTGGTAATGGATGCGCCTCATATTCTTCTATTGAATGAATATTAAAACGATCTTTTTGTTCGTTCAATAGTCTTGTTAACTCTGAATTCATATCATCATCTTTCAAATGTATTTTGATAAAAGCTTCATTCATATCATCATTTTGAAAAGTCATATGAGTTGTCTCTAAATTATACATAATCCCATTTCTATCAAAGACCTCTCTAGCTTCCTTAACATCCTCTTCCTTCAAACATGATTCATATATTTTCTTACCATTATACTCAATATAACCACCTGCACTACAGATAATACCATCAAAGCCGATAGGCATTAAGGATTGAACTCCTGCCTTATTTCTGCCTGTGCACAAAAAAACATAATGACCATTTTGGCGTACCTGTTGAATAGATTTTTTGACATTGTCACTCACTTCACCATTAGGTAATGTTAGAGTTCCATCTACATCTAAAAACACAATTTTTTGTTCCATATTTTCACCTCTTCATCAAGTATAAATGAATTGATTACAAAAGAAAAGAATATTCATATCTTTGAGTAGTTTTAAGCAAATAATTTGCTAATATAATGAGTATAAATTATACCACATGTAGTGAGTAAAAGCTAACAAAGGAGAACTAATATAGAAAACAATTAAATTAAATATTAACAGACTTTGCTGTTAAATATCACAAATCACAAAATTATCATTGGTATGTGAAAAGAAAAGATTTCTTTAATGTTCATGCAAAATGAGAAGAATATTATAACTCTATGAATCAAACTATTGCTGAAAACATACTTATAATTGATGGATCACCATTGGCTTTTATGCAAGAATTTTTAGAGCATAATCAAATTCAGGAAACTTTAATGGTTGCTGTTTCGTTACAAGATATTTATGAATCTATTTTATTAGACTTTAATTATTTATTAAATAGTATAAAAACATAAAAAAGAAGCAGATAATCAAGACAACTATCTTATCTCTTCAACAATGGATAATTATATTGAAAATTCAGTAAAGCCATTTGGATGTCAAATCAAGTCATTGTATAAAGTCGTATGCTAAATCAATTATTGATATAGCTTTTTATTTGGAGAACAATCTATTCTGCATTGATTCTTCCCTTGATATTTCGAACAATATAGTGCTAGATCCGCTCTTTCAAAAGCTTCTAAATAAGGTGTATACCTATCAACTATGAAAGCACCAATGCTACATGTGAGTGTAATATTTAAATCTTCAAAAACTTTTGATAACTGTAATGCTTGCATAATCTGACAGGCTTTCTTTTCTACAATACCTGCATCGATAATATTCATCATAAAAACTTCGAACTCATCACCACCATAACGGCTAATAATATCCTCTTTTCTAAAACATGATTTTAAAATTCTACCAAACTCAACAAGACACTGATCACCAACATCGTGTCCATAAGTGTCATTAATTTCTTTAAAATTATCTAAATCTAATATTAAAAAACAACCCTTTACATTGTATTCTATTAATTTTGATACTTTTTCTTGGAAGGTATTTTTTTGATATAGTCCTGTCATTGCATCTCTGATAGCCTTTGCTTCCAATGATTCTAATTTTGCTTTATGCTGTGATATATCTGTAATTTTACAAATAATTTTATATGGTTGATGATAACGTTGTTTAACAAGCATATCTAACATACACCACTTGTAAACACCATCATGAAATTGCATTCTCACTTCACATTTATAAACTTCCTCATCAGATAAATTGACAAATAAATTTTCAATTACCCTCCAATCATCGGGGAGCACAATATTTGTCTCTTTATAATTTTGAGAAAAATGACAATAACTTAATTGATCAAGTAATAACATTCTTTGTGATTGTGGCAAAAAGGTGAGTTTATCTTGCAATATATCATATTCAGCAATAATAACATCATCAAATTGTTCTAACATGTCATATTGATTGTGATGGCATATTTGTTTCTTTTGATATTTTAACAAAAAAATAATTAAATAAAAAAAGAAAAAAACACAAATAAAAAATATCTTCTTATCTATATGCATGATATACCACCTCACTTATTCTCAATATATTCATCATGATTTTATTTAGTATTCATTTTCATAAATAAAAAGTAAAGTATTTCTACTTTACTCATAAACTTCTATAATCTTATCTAATGTTTCAATAATTTCATGGTATTCATCTGTACTCATTTGACGGATCATTTCTTCATTGCCTTTTTTGACAACTCTTTTTAATTGAGGATATAATTTTTTTGTTGCTTCTGTGAGATAAATACGATTATTTTCTATATAAAGATAATTTTTTTTCTGTAGATGATCAATAATACTCTCTATTAATCTTTCATCAATTTTTGTCTCTTTTTTTATGTCTTCAATTGATAGACCTTCAGCATAATGCAATGCTAAAACTATCTCATAATCTTCATAAGACAAATGATACTCTTTTAACAGTTCATTGATACGTTCTTTACGTAATCGATACAAAACAACAATTCTTTTCTCAATTCTTTCCATTTTTTATCACCATGTCCATTATAGTCCTTAAACATGAATTGAATGTTAATAAATTACATTCACTTACTATTGTAAAAATTCACAATAAGACTCTTATTTCTTCTTTCTAGGCCTTGGATTAGGCAGTTCATCACAAGTTACTCTAATCAATGTTGTCATTAATTCTTTATTGTCTATACTATCAATAACCAAATGTGGCTTTGCATTTGTATAGGGTGAAGCCTCCTGACAGTTTGGGAAAATCAATTCTCCTGCAGTCGTCTTCTTAACAAAGAACTGATTATCACAAATTAAACCAATAACCTTTCCATCACAATATATTGCATACTCTCCAAACATTTTTCTATATGAAATCATTCCAGCACCATCTATCTGCTGACAAATATAATGTACAAAATCTAAACTTGATGCCATTTGTAACTCCTCCTAACTGTTTATCTATGTTTCTATAATTATACCTACTCTCATAAAAATAAGATTGTAAGAATAAGTCATTTCATAACAGATAAACTCTAAAATGAGACTATTTTTATATAATAATTATCTGTAAATAATATGATTTCCATATATTGTTGTTTTACAATATCATTATTATCTACCTTAAATATAATAAAATTTGAATTATGCTAGCTGATAATAGTGCAACAAAAGCCCCTATGACTATTCCCTTTATTGCACCTTTGATATGATGCCATGGACTTCTGTATTCTTTAATCATATCCTCAGTACCTGGAATCATTAGTTTTTGACTATGACAAAATATAATTAAGTCAAATACAATTAAATCATATATATTCACTGTCAAAAACAATATAAAAACATGTCTATATACAGAAATAAAAGTCTTATTTCCAGAAAGATATGCTACTATAAATAAAAGGATAGATATGAGAATTGCACCTATAAATTTACGTATCTAATTTTTATGCTCTACTTGACTCATAAAATCTTTATATTCAGGTAATTTATAGACTCTTTTTTTATTGCAGTCGGATAAGAAGCAAATTGGGATAACGGATTATGATATTGTGCTGGTAATATTATAATTGTAAATATTATGCAGGCAACTATGCATTCCATGATTAATAACATATTAATTCTCCTTCATATTTCTGTTTCATTTATATATGTGCTTATGCTCTAGTATAATCTTTTAACGTTTGAAATACAATCCAGTCAACAAAAAAAGTTTTAAAATCCTCAACGATGGGAACTTTAAAACAATTTAGAAACTGGTGCCGACAACAGGACTTGAACCTGCAACCTGACCATTACGAGTGGCCTGCTCTACCAGTTAGAGCTATGTCGGCATATACATATTATATGATAAAAAGGAATAGATTACCACTATTCCTTAGGTGAAAGTTTTTTTAATACTCCATTATTCTTAAGTCTTGGTGCAATTGCAAGATAAACAAGTGATGAAACAATAACTGCTATAATAGCATTCGTCCCTGTTGTTATTGCATTCCATGATGCCAATGCTTTCGCTGCTTTATCAGGAGCTCCTAATATAACTGTTGTATAGAAATAAGAAAAAATAGGTTCACCAATAACATTAAATAACATACCAGAAAAAGCAGAAATGAAGACAGCTCTTCTTAACTCCTTTCCTTCTTTATTTTGAATATGCATAACCTTATGCGCTACCAATCCAGTGATTATCCCAATCCCTAATTTTAAAATAATCGTTTTTGGTGCTACAATAACATATGTTGGGTCAAGTAAATCGCCAATTCCCATACCAATTGCACCAGCCGCTCCTCCTGGCAATCCACCAAGTAATAAAGCAGCTAAAACACAAAATGTATTACCCAAATGAAATGAAGTCATCCCCGCAGGTGTTGGAATTTTAATTTGCATAAATGTAAATGCAATATATGACAATGCTGCCATTAAACCAATAATTAATATTTTTAATACTTTATGATTCATTTTGAATCCCCCCCTCTTCTTGAAATTGAGTATACTCCTTTATTGGTTATATGAAAATATTCAGTTTTGTATTTTTTTATATAACCAGATTATGTTATAATCAATTGGAGGTGATATTATGCTAACTTACCATTTTAATCATGAATTAGGTATTCCAATGTATGAATATCTCTACCAATGTATTAAAAATGATATCATTCAACAAAAATTACAGGCAAATGAAAAATTGCCATCTAAACGAGTATTTGCAAAACATCTACAAGTTAGTCTCATTACAATTGAAAATGCTTATAATCAATTGCTTATAGAAGGTTATATTTATTCAATAGAAAAAAAAGGATACTTTGTGAATTCAATAGAATATCCTGAAATTCCAACCCAAACAGTTCCAACTATCTTGGAAAAACCACAAATTCAGTATTTTATTGATTTGAGAACGAATTCTATATCCCTCTCTAATTTTCCATTTTCAGTCTGGTCAAAATTAACAAGACAAGTTTTAAATTCACAGAACTCTGAACTCTTAATACGTGCACATCAGCAAGGTTGCCTTGAACTTAGAGAAGCCATCTGTGAACATCTTCATGCATTTTCAGGTATGAATGTTTCGCCATCGCAAATTGTCATTGGAGCAGGTACAGAATATTTATATAATATTGTCATTCAATTGCTAGGACGAGACCAACATTATGCTTTAGAAAATCCAGGCCATCGAAGTATTGCTAAGGTTTATCAATTAAATAATGTTCACTATCAGTATATTTCTTTAGATCATGATGGTTTAAATATTGATGAACTCAAAAAAAGCCAAGCTCAAATTGTTCACATATCTCCTGCTCATCATTATCCTACAGGCATTTCAATGCCTATTCAAAGACGTTTAGAAATCTTGAAATGGGCAACTCAACAACATACTTATATTATTGAAGATGATTATGATAGTGAATTTCGATTACGTGGAAAACCCTTATCAACACTTTATCAAATTGATCAAAATGAACGAGTCATTTATTTAAATACATTTTCTAAAACGCTTGCTCCATCATTTCGTATGAGTTATATGGTATTACCACCACATTTAGTACAACTCTATCATAATAAATTTGCATTTTCAGCGTGTAGTGTCTCAAGTTTTGAACAAATAATTTTAGCTGAATTTATGAAGCAAGGTTATTTTGAGAAACATATTAATCGTATGCGCAATTCTTATAAAATGATAAGAGACGAGCTCTTAACTCAACTCCAACAAAGTGTCATTCATCAAGACATTAATATTACTGAAGAAAATGCTGGTCTTCATTTTCTTTTACACTATCATTCTTCTTTATCAGATGTAGCAATTATTGAAAAAGCACATAATATTGGTTTAAATATTGCAACCCTTTCCCAATTTTATGAACAACCTTTTGAATCTCAAACATTAGTTGTTAATTATTCTGGTCTCTCTCTAAATGATATTCAATTAGCAGTCAATTTGCTTATACAACTTCTATCTCGTCAATGAAATACAAAATAACCAGATAAACTTAACTATCTGGTTATATTTTCACTCTTTTTTTCATATTATAAAGATTTTCATCTGCTTGACGATATAATCTTTTAAATGAGTTATTGATATCATCTGAGCAGGCAATTCCAATTGAACATGATAATGTATGCTTTTCTTGATTCACCACATACGTGAGATGAATAGAATCATTAATACGTTTAGCCATATTAATAATTTCTTGACGATCTTTGAAATCATCAATAACAACAATAAATTCATCTCCACCCATTCTTCCAACAACACCTCTATTATTGACAACTTGTAATAAGACATCAGCAATATTTCGTAAAGTATCATCACCATAAGTATGTCCAAATGTATCATTGATAAGTTTGAATTCATTAACATCAATCATCATTACAGCAATTGGTTTCTGCTTAATAATAGATTCAACATATTTTTGAATTGCATTTCTAGTATAAACACCTGTCAGGTCATCATGTTTAACATTGAATTCAAGTGATAATTCATAACGTTTTCTTTCATCAATATCTCGTGTTGTTATAAAAGCACATATATCAGTAGAATCTATTGGTGTGTATAAATTAATATCGATTTCATACCAACGTTTCTCCTCAGTTCCTAATTCATATTCTCTTGATAAAAGAGTTTTTCCTTCTTTAAAAAGATGCATCAACTGTTTTCTAGAAAATTCATGTAAGAATTTTTGATGATCATTTGGAGAAACAACCTTTTCTGTAATATATTCCAGAAAGTGGGTATATGTAAATTCATTAACATCCTCTAATAGGTTTCTATGATCATTATAGACAATGCTATTTTCACTCAGATTAATATCATAATACAATCTAGACCCATACATGATTGCTTCATAATATTGTTCTTGTTGTATGCGGATTTTATTTGCATAAACTTCATTAACATCTTCACCAAATCCAATCGCATGGTCTGGTTGCCCATATTCATCAAAAAGAACATGATAAGTAATATGCATCCATTTATAAACACCATCTTTATGCAATGCTTTAAATAAATAATCACAATCTTCACCTTGAGATATTTTTCTATAAAAATCTAGATATCCTTGATGATAATCAGGATGAATATAATTATTTTCAACAAAATATTCAGGAACATTTTCAATTAGTTCAGGTGTCCCTGTATCCTCTTGAACTGCTTTAGAACGATATAATTGCTTTGTCTTTATATTATAATCCCATAAGCGTCTATGTGTCTGTTCAAATGCTAACTTATACTTCATCTCTGATAATCTTGTTTCCTGTTGATGATGAATTTGAGCAGAACGATCATCAATAATAACCAAAACAACATGTTTACCTTCTAAGGATTGCTCAAGATGCTTTGTCCTCATTTCCAGACTCAATATATGTCCATCTCTATGAGTTCCTCTATATAGACAAGTACGAATTTCCTTTGTATGGATAGAATCTAACAAAGCATCAATGACTTTTTGTCTATCTTCTGCAACAAGCAATTCCATGACATCCAAATCAGGAATATGTAAGTCATCGTCATATCCATATAACTGATAAAACGCCTTATTTGCATAAATAAGAGTTTGCATATCTGGAGTGACCTCTAACATCAGAATGGAACTATACATATTCTCTACAACCGCATTATATAATGCGTTTTTTTCTTGCAATTGAATTGAAAAGAAATAGGAGTCCATATAACTATTTATATATTTACCAATTTCTATAAGCACATTTCTTTCACTTTCGGTTAAGTTTCTTTTCTCATGACAAACCAAAACAGTCTCACCAACATATTCTCCCTGTCTTAAAATAGGAAGACAAACAATTGTATAAGAGCCATTCAAAAAATATTCTTTGAGTGCAGAACATTCTTGATTTTGTTCAATTTCATCTTTTTGTAAAATAATAATACCACCATTTTGTTGATAACAACTCATTAACTGCTGCTGTTGTTGAGTAGTCAATGGGTGATAGGTTGGTGTCTCTAATTGATAATCATGCTGGTAATGCATATATAAATGTGTTGGTTGTTCATAGCGTATTGTTGAATAAATCCTATCAAAGAACATTTCTTGTCCGATATGTTGCCAAACTTCATTAATACTTATTTGTGGCTTGTCATGTGTATCCATATGCGATAAAGCAAACAAAGAAACTTCATTTAACTTATATTCTGATATATTACGCATAACCCCTACTGCAATAATGGGTTGGTTATAATCATTATAAATAGTATGGGTAATAACACTATACCATTGATAACTTTCATCTGAAAAATATGGTTTTGCTCGAATACTTTCTTTTGTATCACTGTGACCTGAAAGTATATACATGACTTTCTCAACATCATCAGGATGAATATGGTATCCATCTTGTATACGCTGTAGATAATTAGGAACTTCTATCTTGCTTAGTTCACCGGTTTGTGGTGAAAGCCGTGAATCATAGTATCTCATGCTTCCTGTAATAAAATCAAATTCAAAAATTTGGGCATCTAACCTTAAAATTGCACTTCTATACCACTCTATATCATCAACTTTGTGAATATTATTTAAGACATCATCAATATTAATTAATCTTTCAATTTCATCTTTTGTATCACCTTTAGCTATAGATTGATCTTCATAAATCTCAAACATCATTTGTCGTGTGACAGGACGACTGTAATAATATCCTTGTGCTCTTAAACATCCTATTGAACGCAGGAAATCTATTTGTTCTTTTGTTTCAACACCTTCAGCAATAACGGATAAACTTAATTTTCTAGACATAATTAAAACAGATTCCAGTATTTTTTCACTTTTCCCTGATGTTTGAAGGTCTTGTAAAAAATTTAAATCTATTTTAAGAACATCTACAGGGACTTCTTTTAACATATTCAAAGAAGAGTATCCACTTCCAAAATCATCCATCAGAATGCTAAATCCTTGCTTTCTTAACTTATCTACAACTTCAATCAACTGTTCTGGATTATTTGTATAAGCTGTCTCAGTAATTTCAAGTCTTAAAAGTTCAATAGGGACATTATACTTATCTAATAAATAGAGAAGTTTTTCCTTAATGTTCAAATACAATTCAATTCTTGATACATTAACAGAAATCGGCATAACATAATAACCTTTATCTAATAATCGACGTAAATCCTGACAGACCTGTTCCCATATACAAAAATCTACTTGAGATATAAATCCGTTAGATTCAAATAAAGGTATAAATTGATTAGGTGGTATAATACCTTTTTGTGGATGAATCCATCTGACTAATGCTTCAAAGCCAATAATACTACCTGTTTCTATATTATACTTAGGTTGATAATAAGGCACAAACTCATGGTTGACCAAAGCATTCTCCATTTCATTAATAATCGTCTGTTCATCCATAATGTTTTGTCTTAAAACATCCTGATATATTTTATATGTTGTTTCATAATTTCCCTTGATGCTTTTTGAGGTCATAAGTGCACGATCACACATAACACTAGCGGATAAATGACAATCTGTAATTGGATATATTCCAAAGCTCAAAACAATTTTAACGTTAACTGACACTGATTCTAATTGCCTTGAAACAGCGGTTGTAAGTTCTTCATATGACATTGAACCTCTTTCCATCAAAATAACAAAAACATCATTATGCAAACGCCCTATAATCCAGTGATATTGCATACATATATCAGAATACACTTTTGCTATATACTGTAATAGGCGATCTCCTCCAGCCGTCCCATATAAATCATTAATTAACTTAAAGCGATCGATATCAAAGCATATCAAATCATATTTTTTATCAGGATTTTCCTGTAAAATATATTCAACCTCACTTAAAAAGTATTCTTTATTATAAACATTTGTTAGAATATCTTTTTCAAAATAATCACGATAAATATTATGAGCATAAATGTGATAAACGCTTTTGACTCTGTTCACTATTTTCTCTATTTGATAAGGTTTTTTGATATAATCAGTTCCACCTAATTGAAAGCATTTAGATTCTAAGTTTGCATCTGCCTTGCCTAATACAAAAACAGGTAAAGTTGCTAAACGAGGGTATTTTTTTACATAATGGGCAATCTCAAAAGTTTCATCAAAATCGTCTATATCCACAATCATAAAAGATAATGATAATGTTGTTTTTAATATCTCTTTAGCTTTCTTAATCTGGTCACAATAAAGAACTAAGAAATCATCTGTTAAAGCATCACCTAACTCTTTTAATAATTCCTTGTTTTTTCCTGCTATCAATAGATGACTCTTCCCCATTCAGCTTTTCCCTCCTTCATTATACGAGTATCATCATTATAGCATAAATACAGATAATAATTCTCTGTGATAAGCATTTTTTCAAACTTTTTACCATTATTTTCCTATTATATAAAAAAATGGTTCTTAAACTTTGTAAGAACCATGTCAAAAAACGATGAATATTATCTATATTTGACTATTATACAATAGTCAAATATGTCGCATCTTTTATAGGATTATCTGTTGCTTTTCTTATCAATCTATGGATGTATCTCAAGAACTCCTGATAACACTCTATCATAATCTTACCATCACTTAAATAAGTAATACCTTCTATGTATAACTTTAAATCTGAATCCAAATATGTTTCTCGAGTATAATCTTGATCATTATAATAGATATACTCTAAGACATAATCTTTAAACATTTGTAATATTTGATGAGCATCTTTATTTTTTAGTTTTTCTATTTCCTCTCTTATTTCTTTTCCACATTCCAAATCATAAGACTGTTCATACAAAAAATCATATAAATAACTCTCTATAACCTTATCTTTTAATGCCAGTCCAACAACTTGACTATTTTCAGCAATATTATATAAATCTAAATTAAACTGACCTGCTAGTTTATCAAGAATTTCATCTGTTGAGAATATTCTTTCCCGATATCCACCTCTTCTTTTTTCAACAATGATTTTTGTTGCAATTCCAACATAAATATAGCATCCCATATAAATACCTCCTTTATAAACAAAAAAGTAAGAATTGGCCCCCTAATCCTTACCTCACTAACATTTTATAGACACTGGTTTATTCCAGTCATGCCAATTTTTACACCTTGTAACGTCCATATCATGCTCAAAGTCATCATCTGGTTTTATTATAACAAACAGTATGTATATTTGCAATAAGAAACAGATAACTTATAATGAAAAATGTATCTATATATTTTCTCTTGTCAACCAGCCATATAAAATAAGATAAGATGGTTATTTCAAAGAGATATGGGAGTTTCTTGAAAACATATTAGAAAGTTAGTATACTAAAATTAACGAGATAAAGGAGAATACTATTTATGAAATTAATTATTGAAGAAAATGAACAGAAAATGAGTGAAAGTGCTATGTTTATTTTACTCGGTGCCATGATGCAAGATAAACGAGTGAATATCTTTTTAACATCTGGACGCTCACCAAAAATATTATATGAAATGATGATTCCTCATGTTAAAGATCAAGAAAAGTTTAAAGATATACAGTATTATCTCTTTGATGAAAATCCATATATAGATGAAGAACATGGTCCAAATTGGAATGAAATGCAGGATTTGTTTTTTAAAGAAGCACACATTCCTAATGAACGTATTCATATTATGAACCAAGATAATTGGCAAGATTTTGATAATGATATTCGTCATGCTGGAGGGATAGATGTTATGATTATAGGATTAGGTTATGATGGCCACTTCTGTGGGAATTGTCCTCGTTGTACACCTTTTGACAGTTATACATATTGCATTGATTTCAAAGAAAAACAAGCTGTTAATCCGTCATATAAAGACCGTCCTCGTCAGCCATTTACCCTAACAATGGGACCAAAAAGTTTAATGCGTGTTCACCACTTGATTATGATTGTTAATGGAAAAGAAAAAGCAGAGATTTTTAAAAGATTCTTAGATGAACCTATTCATCAAGATCTTCCTGCTACTATCTTAAAATTACATCCAAACTTTACAGTAATTTGTGATCAAGAAGCAGCGAGCCTCATTAATCCAGAAAACTATAAAAGAATATAATATATTAACCACTTATATTGAGTTTATAGGTGGTTTTTTTATCTTCAAAAAAGAAGGCTATGAAAGCCTTCAGATTTAAGCATTTTTAATAACAAAATGAATAAGTTGTGTTGCTGAATCACGTTGTAATGGATAAACTCTACCATGATAAATATAAAAGATGAGCATTGACCAATAAACCTCATATCCACCCTGATCAAATTCTTCCTCTGTAGGGAAATAACCTAGACAACCATTTGTATAACCATTAAAGTAAAAATATTCGTTATGAAGTTTTTGCATACATTCTAAAGCGAACTCGCACATCACTTCATTAGCAACTCCGCTTAAACATCCTTCATTTAGATAGAAATATTGAACTTCTATCATTTCAGATTGGTAATGAATATGAGCATTATTAAGCCTTTGCACTTCTTCTAGCCAATATCGACCATCAATACCAGCATATTGTTGAGCCTCTTGTGCAACACTTTGAGCCTCCTTCAATGAGGGTACATCAGAATGCAGAAGTATACTACGCGTATACATCCCAATTTGCTGTATCGGCTGCACTGATATTTGAGCAATCATTGGCTTAACACAAGTTAATATCTCATTAGCCATATCTTGCAATGCAGTTTCAGAACGAATAAATCTATCATCACAAGCATCAGGTGGATTGAGTTGTGAACAGAAATATCGTGGTGCAACATTCCCAGCAGCACCCTGTATCAACACAACTGGACATTTATACTTTTGACTTAATGTTTCTCTTACTGCTCCAAAATAGTCTGATGATATAAAATAATTATCTGCTTTCAATACATTGGCATGTGCTGTCACTCTTAATAAAATAAGTTTATTATGGTGTTTCTCTGTATCTTGTACTTTGAATATACCAATACGTCGATCCAAAAAATTTGAATCCTTACGTCTATTCAAACCAATATCACTATAAGCGTTAGCCCACCCACCATAGACAGGAGTCCATTCAGTCTGTGCCTGATGGATAGCTTGACAAATTTGATAATGAACATCCAACGACCACTCTTCTTCAAGACTATCATTAGGTCCTCCATGTGTATGTGAAAAACAAAGCATAATTTTTTCTTCTGCAAAACCAAATCGATGACTTATTTTCTTTCTTAAAACACTGATATTATGCTTAGAAAATCCAATATGGTCTATTGTTATAAGGCAACATACATCTTCCTGATAATTCCAAAGCATAACCTGTGCATAAAGATGACTCTGAATTCCTTTTGAAGTTTCATCTAATCGACCAAATCCAACCATTTCAACTGGATGGTTTGGTGTGATATCAACTTCTGCATAACCTAATAAAACTGTTTCTATCTGTTTATTTATTTTCATATTACTTGTCTCCTTATTGTTTCATTTTCCTGGATGCAAAGTTAATATGATAGATTTCTACTCCATGCATTCTATTCCTTATTAACTCTGCATGGAGTCAATACAATAGCAAGTCTCATAACATCATCTCCTTATATCATTTCAGTTATTTATATTTTAAAACAAATCATTCCATTTTACAAATCACAATTATACAAAAAGAAGAGTGCCCTCTTCTTTACAAACATTCACCATGACTTTGAATAACTTTTTGATACCAATAGAATGAATCTTTTCTAATTCTTTTTAAACTTCCTTTTCCCTCATCATCCATATCAACATACACCATACCATATCTCTTTTTCATTTCACCTGTTCCAGCTGAAACCAGATCAATACAGCCCCAAGGCGTATAACCCATGAGATCAACGCCATCTTCTTCAACCGCCTTTTTCATTTCTCTTATATGATCACGCATATAATGAATGCGATATTCATCATGAATACATCCATCTTCATCTATTGTATCTTGAGCTCCAAGCCCATTTTCAACAATAAACAATGGTTTTTGATAGCGATCCCATAATATATTTAATGAAATACGAAGTCCAATGGGATCAATAGGCCATTTCCATTCACTCTCTTTAAGATAAGGATTCTGTGCCATATTGACACCATTTCCTAGTGACATTCCAGCATCTTCTCTCGTTGTCACAACACCAGAATTATAATAACTAAATCCAATATAATCAACACAGCCATCTTTTAAAATCTGATCATCTTGTGACTCCTTAATAATCTCAATATTTTCTTTTTCCCATTGTTTAAGAATATATGATGGATAATAGCCTCGACATTGGACATCTGAAAAGAAATATTTCAAGCGACGTGAAACATTTAATTCCAAAGCGATATCAGCGGGATTACAAGTTTCAGGATATGTTAATATATTCGCTAACATCATGCCAATTTGGTTATCAGAATCAATTTGATGACCTAATTGAACAGCTTTTGCACTGGCAATAAAAAGATGATGAAGAGCCTGATAATATTTTTGTGTATTCATTTCATGGATTCCTAATGTTGCATATCCACGGAGTAAATTGATTTCATTAAATGTCATCCAATATTTAACCTTGCCTTTATAACGTTCAAAAACTGTTTGACAATATCTCAAAAAACAATCAACTGTATTTCTAGATAACCATCCATCTTGATGTTGTGCCAAATATACAGGCATATCAAAATGATTAAGAGTCACAACTGGTTGTATTCCATACTTTAAACATTCATTAAAGACATCATCATAGAATTTTAATCCCTCTTCATTTGGTATGAATTCATTCCCATTAGGAAAAATTCTTGTCCAAGATATTGACATTCTATAACATTTGAATCCCATTTCTGCCATGAGTGCGATGTCTTGTTGATAATGGTGATAAAAATCAACTGCCTTATGACTAGGATAATACATATTCGGATCCAATGCTGCCTGATACTGATGAGAAATCAATTCACTTTCATGCAAATAAATAATCTCATTATTTTCATTAAGAAAACTATGTTTTCTCTTACACGTTAAAGAGCCATTTGTTTTTGTATCAGAAGTGGCCAATCCTCTACCACCTTCTTGATAACCACCTTCAAATTGATTGGCAGCAGTTGCACCACCCCATAAAAAATCTTTTTTTAACATATTTCTACCTCTTTTCTAAAATTTATTTTCTTTTTCTATCTTTTCATTATAAAATAATAATGAAAGGATGATTTCTATGATACAAACAAAACATGAACTTATTCAATTACTCAATCCTATCTATAACCATTTTCAATTACCCATCTTTTTATTATCAAAAGAACTTTTGATTATAGAATCTCCTCATTCATTCCTAAAATTAGAAGAGCATTATTTTCAGGATATGATTCAAGAAAATCATATTAATGACTATCAAACATATATGCATTTTTATCATGATGCATCATTTCTTTTCTTTCCTTATTCTTTAGAAAACATATCATATATTTGTATTGGACCAATCTTTAATAAGAAGCTTACACCTCAAGACAAACCATCAGAATATCCATTTTTAAATCATGTGATTTCCCAATATACTATTGATGATTTTTTTAGCTTACCTTATGTTCATTATAAAACTGTTGATTTCCTGCTTTTTGTTTATCAGATCATTACTGGTGAAATATTAGATGCTAATGTGCTTAAAAAGAATTATAAAAAATCAAGTTCATTACCTTTAAAACAAGAGGAATCTATGCAAAATGAAATCTTTGTGATTAGAGAAAATCCTTTACATGATTTTAGTTATTCTTATGAAAAGAAGATTATGAATTCTATTCAGCAGGAGAATAGTACACAAGCTCGTATTTTAATGAATGAATTAATGCAAATGAAAGATGGACGTGAACTAGCACCTAATCATCTTGTCTCTATGAAATATAAATTAGTTGCAGCTGTGACTTTGTTTACTCGCTGTGTTATTGATGTTGGTGTTCCAATTGCTAAAGCATATACATTAAGTGATGTTTATATTAATAAACTAGATCAATGTCGTACTGGTCAGGAACTCCATAAGATGATAAGTGATGCTATTGTTGATTTTACAAACTTAGTCAAACGATATAAACATATTCAAAATCCTTATTGGGTGAAGTCTTGTAAAAATTATATTTCTCAACATCTTCATGAAAATATGACATTAAATGATTTAAGTCAATTAACAGGCATGAATCCAAGTTATCTCTCAACACAGTTTAAAAAAGTGACTGGTCAATCTATTAAACAATATATCAATGAAAAGAAAGTTCAAGAAGCACAGTTTTTAATTAAAAATTCTTCTTATACATTAGCTGAAATTTCTGATATTTTACAGTTTTCAAGTCAAAGTCATTTCAATAAAGTTTTTAAGGAGCGAACAGGCAAAACTCCTACTCAATATAAAAATACTTAAACGATGAAAGATTAAACTTTCATCGTTGTTTTCTTATAGTGATAATATGCACCTAACATATTTGCATCATTACAATATTGACATTTGACAATTTCAGCATGAGGAAAAGCAATAGGGAATCTTTGATAAAATTCATCTGAAGCTCTTTGTAAGCCTGCAATGAATAAAGGATTTTCACTAATGCCACCACCAATGCAAATACGCTCAGGATCTAATAGACATTGGATATTATGAAGTTCTAAAACAACTTCATCACAATAATCTTTAAAGATCTGTTGACTCATCTTGTCACCTGCTCCAATCCAGTTAAACACTTCTTTTCCATCATGGGTTTCACTGTTTTTTGCTTTTGCGATTTTGTCAACTAAATTATAAATACTACCAATCGCTCCAAATAAACCTTTGGACTGATATTGTTTAGGATCTTTAGAATAAATCACACTGACTTCTCCAGCAATCAAATGATGACCTTTATAGATTTCACCATTAAGGATAATCCCACCACCAACACCTGTTCCAAATGTTAAAACCAAACCTTGCTGAATGCCTTGCATATGTCCACACTCTAATTCTGCAATAGCAGCACATCTGGCATCATTTTCTACTGTAATAGGTAATTGAAAATAATCCTCCCACTCATGAATATCAGTATGATTATTATAAGTCAAACTACCACCAGCATGAATATACTTTCTTTCAACATCAATAACGCCAGGTAAGGAGAAGGCAATGCCTTCTACCTCCCCCATTTCCTGAAGAACACTTTTTATGGTCTCTAAGAAATGTTTTTGTGTATCACATGGTGTAGATACTTTATCTTGGGAAGTCATCACATCATCAATCATCAATGCATGCTTAATAAAAGTACCACCTACATCAAAGACAGCTATTCTCATAAATCCTCACCTTGACTTGCAATAACTTGTTTATACCAGTCAAAAGATTTCTTTTTGCTTCTTTTTAATGTACCATTTCCTAAATCGTCTCTATCAACATAAATAAAACCATAGCGTTTACTCATTTCACCAGTTCCAGCTGAAACCAAATCAATTAATCATCGTGATGTTATTAATGATGTTTATGCTATGGAAGAATGTGTATGTTTAGGTATATCAATATCACTTTATCAAGATTTCATCTTAAATGATTTCATCTTTATGCGTTATTTAGCTGAAACTATTGCACATAAACTTTATAATTCTAATCAAAATTCTTCAATATCTATAAACTATCCAGTTGAAAATAGGTTAGCATCATATCTCGTCAGTTGTGAACATGATATGATTATTGAGGAAAACTTTGTGCAAGTTGCAGAAATGATAGGATGCAGTTATCGACAATTACAAAGAACTCTTAATGACTTTATACAAATAGGTTATATAACGAAAATAAAAAGAGGACAATTTCGTATTATAGATTTACATAAACTTCAAGGACTTAGTCAGGATTTATATTTTATTTAAAAGGCACAATTGTGTCTTTAGTCATTAAGTCTCCATTGATGTTTCTTTAGATCAACACAACCATTGGATTTCAATGTAACACCTTCATCCATCAGTAAATCTTTTTGTTCTAACCAATAAGGGGCACATCTGCCACTACTATTGACAACACGATGACAAGGATATTTCCCATAATATCCTGATAGACTTAAAACCTTTCCAACCAGACGAGCATTTTTATCATAGCCTGATAATTTGGCAATTTGACCATAAGTTGCAACATATCCTTCAGGTATTTCTTCAACAATTGATAAAATTTGAAAGATAAATTCTTCATTTAATTTTTCTGACATGTTAAATGACCACCTTTACTATAATGCTGTTCCATCACCAGGAACAAAGAAATGATGCATATCTACTCCTTCTAATTCTAGGAGTTTTATTTTTTTATCAATGCCACCTGCATAGCCAGTTAAACTTCCATTGGTCCCAACGACACGGTGACAAGGAATAATAATAGAAATAGGATTGTGTCCGACAGCTCCGCCTATGGCTTGTGCAGACATTGTTTGTTTATGATGACGTTCTGCTATTTTCTTTGCAATCTGTCCATATGTAATAACTTGTCCATATGGGATTTGACATAATATCTGCCAGACCTCTTGTCTAAATGGTGTCCCTCTAGGTGCTAATGGCAACTCTTTTATAGAAGGTTTTCTTCTATCGAAATAATCATCTAGCCATAGCTGTGTTTGAATAAAAACTTCTAAATCAGGCTTATCAATCGTTTCTTCTTTGATAGTTGCTAAAAAATATTTTTGATTTTCTAACCATAAACCAATCAAAGAATATCCATCACTTGCTAGTAAAATTTCTCCAATAGGAGATTTATAATGTGCTGTATATATCATTTCATACTTCCTCCGTCTTTAGCTTTTTATAAAACTTACACTTCCTTTTGCTCTATAACCTTTAACAGTTACCTTATAGTCTCCATCTTCTTTAATTAAAATTTGAAATGATTGAGAAGAAGATATTTCGTTATCTTCATATATAGGAGTCTCATCATTCTTTTGAAAGATGATAGAAAGTTTACCAGCATCACTAACTATTTGTACATCCACAATATCATTTTCTTGTAATGTCAATAATTGAGAATCCTCAGTATTCATAATACTATATTCCATAATCAATTGATCTTGATTACCAGTACGACTACCATTAAAACTCGGCTGAATACACCCATTTAATAATAAGATACAAAGTAATGAACTTAAACAACAGATTTTCTTCATTCTTATCTTTCCTTTCTTTCTTATTATAATACACCTCAATGAAACCGACAACCGAATTCATGTAAAGAAAAATTCATAATAGAAAAAACTTATTTGAATAATATCAAACAAGTTTTATAATCTCTATTCTATTCAGTACGTAATGCCGTTACAGGATCTTCTAAAGCAGCCTTTTTCGCTGGTATTAATCCACCTATAAGTGTTAGAATGACACTTAAGACAATCAGAATAATAGCTCCAGCAATTGGTAAAGAAGCACTCACACTGACATTACCAGCAATTTCATGAATCAGCATATTACTTGGTATTAACAACAATAAAGTAATCACAATCCCTAGAACGCCAGATAATAATCCAATGATAAATGTTTCAGCATTAAAGACTTGTGAGATGTTTTTCTTTGATGCTCCGATTGCACGCAATATACCAATTTCTTTTTTACGTTCAAGAACACTGATATAAGTAATAACACCTATCATAATAGAAGATACAACAAGTGAAATAGCAACAAAGGCAATTAAAACATAACTAATGACATTAATAATATCTGTAACAGAAGACATAAGTGTTCCAACATAATCTGTATAAGAAATAACTTTATCTTCATCGACTTTCTTCATATCTTCATTATACTGATCTAATGCATCAATGACTTTTTGTTTACTTTCAAAATCCTTTGGATAAATATTGATTCCACTTGGTTTATTAAAATCTGCATATCCAAGATTCTTAAGATTTCCATCATAAGATGAAACCTCAGTTGTCATTAATGACATCATTAATTCTGAAAGTTCTTCTTCATTCATATTCATTTTTATAGCCTTAGCAAAGACACTTGCATCAATATTTATTGCATCCTGCATATTCTTAGCAAGATTTCCCATTTGTTTATTCATTTGAATACTTATCTGTTGTTGTAATGATTTTGTCAAAGTGGCAGTATATTGGATCATAATTGTTTGCATCTGTTTTTCAAGCTGAGTCTGAAATTGTTGTGTTAATCCACTTTCTTGGAAAATCTTAACCATTTCACCTTGTAATAATGATTGAGCTTGTTCAGTTTGCAAATACGCCATAAAATATTCATTCATTTTTGTTGGATCAATGAGTCCATTCTCTTTTGCATATTGTTGAAACTGCACCATAAGAGTTTGACTTAAACTTTCTAATTGTTCTTGAGAAATGTTAATCTTCATATCTTTAAAAATACTATTCACGTCTATTGCAGGTAATGAAGATGTATCAATCTTTATTTGGCTTAAATCCAAATCATCCATATTCATAGATAATTTACTTTGATCAAAAGTAAATGCTTTCTTTAACATATTGGCATCTACTGTAAATAAAGAATTCATATCTAGCTTATTGTTTTCTTTACTGCTAAAATCTTTACCAGTAAAAACATCAACATGAGGATTGGACAATTGTTTTTTGACAATATCACTTGATTTTGCCTGTTCAATAACATGTGTTGTCAGTGCTGCAGGATATCCTATTCCTGTTTGAAGCATAGTTGCAGAGGCCGATTCAGTTGGTTGAACAACTCCAACAATTTTTATATCTTCTCCATTTTCAACTAAGTTTTTCATATACTTTTGATCTTCAGTTTTATCTTTATAAACATTATATTTTTGATCATATTGATAATAATCAGTTGCATTCACAAGTTTAAATTGAACTCCCAGTATATCATTATAAGAATAAGACTGTGCATTATCCGGTACTGTTACGTCTTCTTCCTTTGAAAACTGTTGAATCATTTTATCTAATTCCTCAAAGTCACGTAATCCTAAAGTATATAACATAAAATCGTTTATATTTCCGTTTTTTGATAAAACCAAAACACATTCATTATACGCTTTTGGCCATCTTCCTGCTTTTATATCGTATTGATCTTCATAAAGATTACTGTTACCTGGCATTTGATAAAAAGTATCAGTACTCATCATAGAAGACATTAAACTATTTGAGCTTGTTGATGAACCAAGACCTAAAGAGGTGAATGATTTATCAGGGTGTACCTGTCTCACTTTTTTTGTATCACTACTATATATTTGTGGAGAGACATTATAACTATATTCTATAGAATTTGTGTTTTTCTCAATATCACTTTTTCCACTATCAAGATATTCTTTTAATGATGTTAAATCGTTTGACCCAATCTTTGAGAACATATTGGTAATCATTTGTGAAACATATATCTTGTTTTCATCTTTGTCTTTATTTTGTTTAGGATGACCATCTGTCATCATTGAAGTAATATCAAAACCTGAACTTTGTATCTGTAAGGGATATTCTGATAATGTTTCTTCTTCAATAGACTGAATATATTGATTGACTCCATTAGATAAAGAAAGTATCAATGCAATACCAATAATCCCAATTGAGCCAGCAAAAGAAGTTAAAATTGTTCGTGCTTTTTTTGTACGAAGATTGTTAAAGCTAAGCAATAATGAAGTCAAAAAAGACATTGAAGATTTTCCCATATTCTCATGTCTAGGCTTCTCTAAATCATGTTCACTTACTTCATAAGGATCAGTATCACTACGCATTGTTCCATCACATAACTCTACAATACGGGTTGCATAAGTTTCAGCCAATTCAGGATTATGCGTTACCATAACGACCAAACGATCTTTTGCAACTTCCTTAAGTAACTCGATAACTTGAACACTAGTATCACTATCTAATGCTCCTGTAGGTTCATCAGCGAGTAAAATATCAGGATCATTCACTAGAGCACGAGCAATTGCTACACGCTGCATCTGTCCACCAGACATCTGATTAGGCTTCTTATGACCCTGATTTCCTAACCCAACTTGTTCAAGAGCTTTTTCAGCTCTTTGTTTTCTTTCTGTCTTAGAAATACCTGATATAGTTAAAGCCAATTCAACATTAGCCAAAACAGTTTGATGCGGGATTAAATTATAACTCTGAAAAACAAATCCTATCGTATGATTACGATAAGAATCCCAATCACGATCTCTATATCTCTTTGTTGAAATACCATTAATAACCAAATCTCCCTGATCATATCGATCAAGCCCACCAATTATATTCAAAAGTGTTGTCTTACCTGATCCACTTGGACCTAGGATTGCTACAAACTCATTATCTCGTAAGTTTAAACTTACACCATCAAGAGCTTTTTGAACAAGACTGCCAGTTTTATATTCCTTGTGTATATTTTTTATTTGAAGCATTTGTTTGCCTCCTTTTCTTTCTATTATATATATTAAACGCTTATTTTTTGAATACAAGATGAACATATTTATTTTATGATTTTATTCTCTCAATATTCTTCATTATTTTTGTTTTACTCTTAAAAAATCTCTTTCCAAAAGATATTATTCCTCAAAGGTTTCAGAAAACATTAGGAAAGTTAGTTGTTTTTAGCAATTCATCAACAACCACAAGGATTTAAATACTGAGTACATCATGCTGTCTTAAGATATCGTTTTTATTAATTCTATCAGATTATATTATCTAGCTATATATCTTATTATTAATAAACGCTATATCATTTTTTATTTTACAATCATAGATATGCGATTTCTTTAACATAGTCAACTCTTCTCATAAATAAAAGAAAAAGTATAAATATTATATATTTCAAAAGATATACTTATTAAAAAATACTCATTCAAACATCATTATAATATCCTTTCTCACTCCATTCTAAATAAATTATTTCAATTATACTATCAAAATATTTTCACCTCCTCCTAATAATCATTTAAAGAATTAGTCTATTACAAAAATAAAAGAATGAAACCATGAATACATTTATCATGTATCACTATTTCATTCCATTTATAAAACACTACATTATGTAAAAACTAGAGAAGAATTTTATATAGAGTTTGCTTTTATATTGTGATTGGAGTTTATGGCAATAAAAAGCCTCTTTAAATTGTTTGTGTAGAATATTTTTAAATATTTCATAATGTAGTTGCCAAGAAACATATTATGTATGAAATTATATTATGTTTCATTTGCAATTTTATATTAATAAAATCAGAATAATAAGTCAATATTTCTTCATGAAATATTGATATTCAAAACAGATTGCACATATGTGCAAAAATAGAGATCATTATGATCTCTATTGATATGATTTGCCTAATTCATCAGCGCCAAGAATCGCTGCATAAACATCCTCTGGTGTCACATCAAATGGCATATTCCCAATTGTATCACCAGGAGCACAGACTAACTTAGCGACTGCCATAATTTCTTCTGGTTTCACTTCAGTAATTTTTAAGTCAGCAAGTGTTGTTGGTAATCCAACTTCATGACATAACTTTAGGACTTCTTCAATTTCTTGTCTTGGAGCATTTTCTAATACCAATTGAACCAATGTTCCAAATGCAACTTTTTCACCATGATATAACTGATGTGTTGCTGCAATAGCGGTCAAACCATTGTGCACTGCATGAGCGCCAGCCAAACCACCAGATTCAAATCCTATTCCACTTAAATAGGTGTTGGCTTCAATAATATTTTCAACAGCCTTTGTACAGACTTTGGCTTGTACTGCTAAAGTTGCGGCTTTCCCATCTTCTAATAATGTTTCATAACACAAACGAGCAAGTGACATGGCAGCCTTTGTACATTTTCCACCTAAACAGTTATCTGCTTCACTTTGATAACAGGCTCTCGCTTCAAAATATGTTGCCATCGCATCACCAATTCCAGCAATTAATAATCTAGCTGGAGCTTTAGAAACAACTTCTGTGTCAACCAAGACTATATTTGGACTTGTTGGTAAGAATAAATACTTATCAAAGACTCCTTCATCACTATAAATAACAGATAAAGAAGAACATGGTGCATCTGTTGAAGCAATGGTAGGAACAATCACGACTGGTTTTTTTGTATAATGAGCAACAGCCTTAGATGTATCATGTGTTTTTCCACCACCAACACCAACAATTACATCACAACCATTCGTCTTCACAATATCAATAATACGATTGATTTCACTCATGCAGCATTCACCTTGAAAACTTTCAAAGAGAATATCCACATCCTGAGCTTTAACACTGAGTTCAATATCAGGTTTAACAATATCCTGAATATTTTTATCTACAATTACAAACAACTTTTTCCCTAAACTTGATGCATGAGCAGCAAGTTTCTTTAATTCACCCTTACCTTGAATATATCTTGTGGGACTTCCTATTATTTTTGTCATTTTCTCATTCTCCTATAAATCACAAATTCCTGTACCTTCACCATACATGGCATACCAGTCACTATTAAAATCATCTACTGCTTTTTCAATACTTGGATTCTTGAAGATTGTTTTTAAAACATCAACCGGTGCAGTAATCGCATGGGCTCCATAATTAAATGAGTCACGCACTTGTTGAACACCTTTAAAGCTGGCTGCGACAATCTTTGTTTTGTATCCATCCATGACAATACGACTTGATAATTCATTGATCAGTTCCATAGGATCACTTCCTAAATTTCCAATACGATTCACATATGGCGCAATATAATCTGCTCCAGCTGCTAATGCCATATAAGCCTGCATCAAATCATACACAGCAGTTGCTGTCACATGGATACCTTCTGCTTTTAAAAGTTTGATGGCTTTAATACCTTCATAAGAAACTGGTACCTTTACATATACCTGATCATCAATTTCTTGTAAGATACGATGAGCTTCTTTCACGATTGTTTCACAATCCTTAGAAATCACCTGCACATGTAAACTTCTTTCTTTTCCAATAATGCTTCTGATTGCTCGCATATGATCAAAGAAGTTTTCTGGACTTGTTCTTTTCACGATGGAAGGATTGCTTGTGACTCCAACAATTGGCATATGTTCGACTGCATCCTTAATTTCTTCCAAATCAACTGTATCAATAATAAATTCCATTTTCTTTTTCTCCTCTTATAAAGTTTGTTCAGTTCTTTCAATGATATCATCCTGTGTTGCTTTTGATAACACATTGAAGAATGCTGAATATCCAGCAACTCTGACAATTAAATCACGATGTTTTTCTGGATGAGCTTGAGCATCCAATAATGTTTCTCTATCTACAACATTATATTGTACATGATAGCCATGTAAACGATTAAAGAATGTTTTCAGCATCATCTCTAATTTCATTTTATTTTCATCTGTTGATAACATCTGAGGTGTCACCTTTTGATTTAATAAGACACCACCAGTGATTTCATGTGTTGGTAATTTTGATACTGATTTAAAGACCGCTGTTGGTCCACTCTTATCCATTGCATGAGCTGGTGAACATCCTTCTGCAAGTGGAGTACGGGCTTTACGACCATCTGGTGTTGCCATTGTGCCTAATCCTTGTCCTACATTAGCAGATATTGAAGATGTTCCCGCATAACGGATACCCCCAATAGGTCCTCTTTGATATCTTGTATTTGGATATTTCTTCATTTCTTCTATATATGAGTTATAAGCATCAACAACCAACTGGTCAACATAATCATCATCATTTCCGTATTTAGGAACATCATTGATCAGCATTTTTTGAATTCTTTGATTGTCTTCACCTTCAAAATCATCTTGCATAGCATTCCATAACTGTTCAGGTGTTATTTTCTTTTCTTCATAAACCAATTTCTTAATAGCTGCTAGACTGTCTGCCATATTGGCAATTCCAATCTGTAAACCAGAAATGAAATCGTAGATTGCTCCACCTTCTTTGATAGTCTTTCCTCGTCCAATACAATCCTGTGTTAAAGCTGAACATAAGATATCTGGAATTTCTCTTTCACCTGCCAAGTCAACAGCATTCTCAACAATCACAGAAACTCTTGTTAATTCCTTAATTGCTTTATCCCAGGCTGCCTGTAATTCTTCAAAAGATTTCATATCTTTAAAATGTCCACTACCTTCAACAAATCGCTTTCCTGTTGTTAAGTCAATACCATCATTCATCACACATAATAAGATTCTTGGAAAGTTCAAGTATGACATACCTGTACAACGATATCCCCATTTCCCAGGAACGGCTGTTTCTACGCATCCAATAGCAGAGTAATTATAAGCATCTTCTTCTTTAACACCTAAATCAATAAATGAAGGAATAATAATTTCATCGTTATTGAATGCCGGCATTCCTGTTCCAAGTTTCATGACTTCAACTGCTTCATCTAAGAATTCCTGAGGCATTCCATTATAATATCTGACTGTTAAGTTTGGTTGAGGAAGTCTTGTCTGTGCAACTGATCTCAAAACCAGATATGATAACTTATTCACTGCACATTTTTTATCAGATGTCTGTCCACCAATTGTGACATTCTGATACATTGGGCTTCCTGCACTACTGAATGTATGAGCTTGTGAACGGACTTTATTAATTGTTAGTGTTTTAATCCAAAGGTTTGTTAATAATTCAACTGCTTGATCTTCTGTAATTATTCCTTTATCTAAATCATGTTGTAAAAATGGGTAAACATATTGATCAAAACGACCATATGATAAGGAATGACCATTAGATTCAATTTGTAAAATCAATTGAATAAACCAAGTCGATTGAATCGCTTCATAGAATGTTTCAGCTGGTTCATAAGGGACCTTATCACAGATTCTAGAAATCTCTAACAATTCATCTTTTCTCGTTCCTTCTGCCTTGTCAGCCAATTCTTTTGCCAATACGCTAAATCTATGAGCATATGTTTTCACTGCTTCAATAACAATTAAGACAGCTTTATAAAAAACATATTTATCAATATTTTCAGGTTTACATAAATCTAATTCAGATTTTAGTTTTAAAACTCTTTCTTCATACCCTTTCAAACCAATCTGTAATACTGTTTGGTAATCAACTGCCAAATGGGCATCTCCAGAATTGAGCTTTCCTTCCATTCCCAGTAATCCAGTAGACATGATGTCCTTGACTTCATCAGGAAGTAAGGCATCCCCTCTTGATCTTAAATTATTATTTTCCCAAAATGGAGCAATAGAACGAAGATCTTCTTTTGTTTTTTCAGTGATATAGAAAACATCTCCATCACGTTTTTCAAACAAATCCAATTCATTGATAACGAATTCCAATGTATATTCAGGAAAGATTGGAGCATCTTTGTTAGAAGCTGCTTGATTCCCTACAATTAATGTTTCATCCTCAATATAGATAGACATCTTTTCTAAGATATTCTTTAACATCAATGCACGTTTCATGACAGCAGGTTGATTTTGATGTTCTTTATAAGTTTCAGTAACTAATAAAGCTCTTTCAGCACAAATATATGGCTTCTTTTCTAAGACCTTCTCTCTAAACTCATTCATCCTTGGTGTCAAATCACCAAAATGTTCTACGTTTTTCATAGCTTTTTCCTCCATTATTTCATTTGAAACTTTCGTTAATTTCATTTACACATATATCATAACACTTTTCACTTTAAAGTCAATATATATTTCAATGAAATTATATTTTAGTTTCATTTGAAATATATTATTTACAATATGAAATGAAAATGGTATGATAACTATGGTAAAGGAGCTATAATTATGAACAAAGGAATGATTTTCAATATACAAAAGTTTAGCATTCATGATGGTCCTGGCATTAGGACAACTGTTTTTTTAAAGGGCTGCCCATTAAAATGTCAATGGTGTTCCAACCCCGAATCACAATTAGACCATATTCAAATTTTATATGATTATGACAAATGTATTCATTGTCAGCAATGTGTTCATGTCTGTCCACATGGTGCCCTCACTCATCAAAATAATCGTATTCTCGTTGATGCTAAAAAATGTGTTGGTTGTTTAACATGTGTCCATGCCTGTCCTCAGGATGCTCTCACACATGAAGGCGAATATAAGGAAATTGATGAGATTGTAAAAACATGTTTACAAGATAAAGATTTTTATGAAGAATCAGATGGAGGTGTAACAATTTCTGGTGGTGAAGGAATGAGTCAGCCAGATTTTGTCAAAGCCCTTGTCAATAAGCTCAAGGATGAAGATATTCATGTTGCAATTGAAACAACAGGATATATTCAACCACAAATCTTTCAGGACTTAGCTTTGCTCTTTGATCTTTTATTATTTGATGTCAAACACTATGATAGTGAGCAGCATTTCTTAGGTACTGCCGTGCACAATGAATTAATTATACAAAATCTTCAATGGGCAATTGATCAAGGTATTGAAGTTTTACCAAGAATTCCTGTCATTCCTGATTTCAATGCTTCATTAGAAGATGCCAAAGGACTTGCCAAATTATTGCAGTCTGTTGGTGCTAAACGTGTTCAGCTTTTACCTTTCCATCAATTTGGTGAAAAGAAATATGAGTTATTAAATCGTGATTATCATCTTAAAAATAAAAAAGCCCTCCATAAGGAGGACTTACAAGACTACCAGAATATCTTTCTTGAACAAGGTCTTGATTGTTTTTTCTAGGAGCAGTGCTCCTTTTTTAATAGTGCATTTTTTCTGGAATGACACCACGAATACCACCTTTAGGATCAGTTGTATCCCCCTGATATCTTGGAATCAAATGAATATGTAAATGCATGATAGATTGACCAGCCATTTCACCACAGTTCATTCCAATGTTATAGCCATCAGGATGATATTGGTTATCTAGCATACGTTTTGCAATGTCAACCAATTCAAATAATTTTATACGCAAATTTTCATCTGCTTCAAAGAAATGAGTCACATGTTTTTTTGGAATAATCAGCATATGTCCAAGACTTACAGGATTTTCATCGTAAATCGCATAGCCAGCATCATTTTCTAAAACAAATTCTTTTCTTTCACAGAACAAACAACTCATGAATTCACCTTACAAACTTCAATATTCTTTCCAAGGAGGTATTCTTCAACTTCACTAGGAACATCTGAATCTGTATAAATACAGTCAACATCTTCTGTTCTTAATAAATTGACAACACCTTTTTGATGGAATTTCACTGAATCAGTCACAATAATAACCTTATCAGCCTGTTTTGCCATATCTCTGACAGCTTCACTTCTCATATAATCATTTCCTGTAAAGCCAGTTTCCTTCGTAAATCCATCAGTTCCTATAAAGAGTTTATCAACATAGAACGCTTCAGCACATTTTCTTGTAATGGGTCCAACCATGACTTGTGATTCATTTTGGTATTCCCCACCAAGTAAAATAATCTTAACTGTCCCTATCTTTCTAATATAATCAGCAATAAATGCAGAATTGGTAATTAAAGTGACGTCTTTTTTTGTTTGCGCAATTTCTAAAGCCACCAGTGCGCAGCATGATCCAGATTCAATCATCACAGTTTCACCATTTTGAATGCTTTCTACTGCTTTTTGTGCAATTCTTTGCTTACTATCATAATGATATGCCAAACGATTATTGATATCATCACTATCATTTAATGTCGCATAGCCATGTTCTCTAATAATAATGCCACTATTTTCTAATGAGACCAAATCTTTCCTAATCGTAACCTGCGAAACATCTAGCAATTCAGATAATTTTGTGACTTCCATTTTCTTATGTTCTGTTAATAATTCTAATATTTTTGAATGTCTTTTATTCATTTTATCACTCTTTTCTTCTATTAGAATAGCACATAAGACTTTCATTTACAATAAAAAGCACTTTCGTTTTATCTGAATACATCACAAAATGAAACAAATATCTCTTTTATTTTAAAACAGTAAAGAACTAAGAGCGCCTCTTAGTTCTTTACAACAATCTATTCAATAACAGCTTGTTCTTTTTGGTAAGCCATACTATCTTGTTTCTTAAAAAATGGATAGTATACAGCAACTGATACTGCAAGGATAACGATTTGAACGACTGCGCCTTGCCATCCTCCAACAAGTAATCCCGAAATAACCATTGGTGTACTCCATGGCAGTAAAACACCTGAGAATGGTTGTAAGAATCCAATAGCAATTGCTCCATAGACAATAAGTGCTGCCAAAACAGGGACAACAATAAATGGGATAAACATAATTGGATTCATAACTATTGGAAATCCAAAGACAACAGGTTCATTAATATTGAACAATGCTGGAAATATTGAAACTTTTCCAAGTGATTTATATTGTTGTGACTTAGCTGTAAATAACATGGCTGCCACAATACCAAATGTAATTCCTGAGCCTGACAAAATCAAGAAACTGTCTAAAAATTGTTGTGTGACAATATGTGCACCCTGACCAACAACAAGTTCTCCTGAAGAACGAAGTAATTCACTATTAGCAAGAGCATTCGCAGTCAATAAAGATGTCACAACCCCATTGACAACACTTTGTCCATGCACACCAAACCACCATAAAAGTGAGATAAACAATGCGGTTCCAATAGCTCCTGGTAATGAATCTGATAAACCTTGTAATGGAACTTGTAATGCTGAATAAATCCATTCAATAAATGTTCCTCCAGTTGTCACTTTAAAGACAATATAAACAATCATTGAAAGTAAGAAAATAACAATCGCTGTATTGTTATACAAGGCAACAATTAAGAAATTGCATGATACACAAACATACAACAACTAGAAAACAAGTCAAATGGAATATAGAATTCTTTGTGAAAATGGCTAATATCAGTAGGATATCATCCAGTTGAGTGTACAAGTATAAATAATAAAAAAAGAAGATGTAAATCTCCCACACATTTAGGAACTTTATTTTTATCTTCATTTTTTATAGCTCAATCATTTACTCATTATCAATCAAGAGTCATATTTTGAAATGCCCTTTTGAATTAAAGATAGCCAAATAATATTAACAATACAATTGTCATAACAAATCCTATAACACCTGATGCTATAACATACAACACTTTCTGATATGGTCTTTTGCCATATTCACGATTTCTTTCGATTTCATCAAGACGTTTTCCATCTGCAAAAGCAACAATTTCTTTATAAGTTTGGATATCATATACTTTCTTTTGCTTTTCAACACGCAATGCATAATACATCGCTACAGCAAAGAGTATAACCCATAATACAATACCAATATAACTATTAACCATGAAAAATAATGGTACAACAGATAGTATTGTAACAATGAGCAATATTGTAAAAATAATGCCATCTTTATGAAACCTTTGAATGTCTTCATTTCTAATGTGTTCTTTCATTTCCTCTAAATCTCCTTTGACTAGAATATCTAGAGAAATACCAAACAATGTACTCAACAAAACAATACTATTAATGTCAGGATAGTTTTTTCCATTTTCCCAATTTGATATTGTTTGTCTTGTCACAAATATTTTATCAGCTAATTCTTCTTGTGATAAACTTGACTCAAGTCTGTATTTTTTTATTTGGCTGCTAATTTTCATAATGGTATTCCTCCTGACTTTATTCTAAACTATGAGAGGGTTTCCTGCTATCAAAGGTCTTTGACATTCCCATCTTATTCACATGTCAAAAGTTTTTTACATGTCTTTAGATGATAGAAAACATAAAATTCTATCATTTACATATACAGGCTTACTAAAAGAAAGAAGACGTGTTGAATTTTTTATAATCTCTAATTCAAGTTCAGTTATATATTTGTTTGCACGGTTTTTTGATATCTTTAAATTGATTCTTCTTTATCTAAGTTGGAAATATAGTATTTGAATTCATATTTTCTACTGATCATGTCAATTGCTTAATAATACTATCAGGTCATTGTGCTTCTTTTTGACTTTCTCACCATACATCAACTTTCAGCATGTAAAAGAATAAATAGTGCATCATAACAAATCACATGCCTAAAATGTTGTTTGGATATACTTAGCATTAAAGGAAACCTCAATGAATTGAAGAAAGTTTTCATATGTTTGTTAAGACTGCTTTTAACTTTCAATTGTTTTAAATTAAGACTTTTATCCAAGATACTTCACCTAAATAATTTATTTATCAATTTCTTTAATCATAACATCATAACATAAATAATCATTATTATAAGTACGAATAGAATAAGTTTCAACTATGGTGTATCGTCTTTTTAAATAAATACTTTTTGCTGGTAATGATGCATCTAATACAATCGTATTATATTGTTTCAATATCATATTTTCAGAGAAATTTAACAGTTGGCTCCCAAACCCTCTCTTTTGATATTGTGGTAAGACAAATAAGCGACAGATTTCATTTTTATGAATTGTTACTGTACCAACTGCATCATCTTGTTCATCAAAAACTATATAGACTTGACCAGATTCAATATCTTTAGATATATGACTCTCATTATGATGTTCAATAAAAAAGTCAACTGCACCTTTAGGGTAATAATGAGGATAAATATCTATTATTGTCTTTAGAGTTATAAACTTAACTAATTCTAATTGTTTCAATTCAGCTTGCTTTATCATTTTATCTCTCCCTCTCATATATATCAATCACATCTATATTGACTCCCATATTTTCATAATACTCTGCTTTTTCCTGCCAAAATTGATTTGCCAGTTCCATATACGTTACAACATCTTTACCAGAAGTAATAGCTTTTTTACCATTTTCTATTAATTTATGAGTTAATGATTCTGAGATTAAATAGATTTTATTACAATAATCATAAATACTTTTAAATTGATTGAGATAGAGCCTTAAAGATTCACAATTCTCATAAGTTGATTTATTAAGTACAATTTCTATTTTTTCCTTACTATAATATAAACTTAATATATATACAAATGTATCTAATCTGTCTTTGCCTATAGAGCCTTTGACACCTTGCAGATTTCCTTTAGAGGGTATGAGTGAACAATTCTGAATAGAATGGTGATTGTTTTTGCATCTATTTAAAGCATGAGTATATTTAAGAAGTTCTTTATCTTTAAAGTCTCTTATTAAGTATTTTAGATATATATTATATTGTGCTTGACCATTTGCATTTTCATGAAAATTAAAATCAGTTTCACCACTCATTGAAAAAGTTCTATGTTCATTAAACTCAATATAATCATTTATCGTAGTATCTATATAAGCATAACGTCTCTTCTTTGCATATTTTGGATGATAAAGATCTACCTTTCCCCAAAAATCCCATTTCTCTTTAGTATAGACTTTTTTATAAACATTCCATACCTCATCAGATACATCATATTCAAAATCTATTTTCTGTTCATCCATAATAGCCCCTCTTCATGATTCTTTAAGAAATCAACATCCTTACCCTATGTTACTATATTTACAATCAACCCACAATTGAAATTGACATAAATTCTAAAAGTAAACTACTAATTGTGCTTCTTTCATTTTTTTTGTTGATAATATACTTACCCATTTTTAATGTCACTATTACTGGTGTTCTTTAGGACATCAAATCAATCTATAACTTTGAAGCTAGTGTCAAAAGTTGTTTTTTTATATTCTATATTTTACATACTTATGATTATAATCTTTTTGCTTGCTAGAATCTACTTTATGAATATTCTTTTCAAATAAAACTGCCTTTGTGATTGACTATTCCCTCATGAAATTGATGTAAAATATTTATGAATACTTCTTAAATGTTATCAATCTAAATCGCCTTTAATTGGGCTAATAGTAATTTCAGCTTGACGAATCGCAAACAATTCCTTTTTATACTTATTAAGCAAGATTTCATCTCTAATATTTAATTTATTAATTAAGACATCAGAACCTGGATAGCAATAATTAGAACTGTACTCATAGCTATATATATATTTATCCATTTAAAAGAGTAATCTCCTTAAAATACGTTGTCTTTCAAAATCAAAAGTTGATTCTCCTTCTAAGCATTTCCATGTCATCAGCCGTCAAAGGCATCCCCTCAAGGCGCATTGTCGCATTGACTTCATCTATGATTTTACTCGTTTCTTCACTCATACAAAGACACTTCTTTCAAGATCATTTTCTATTAATGTTATATCATATTTAGCAGTTCATTTCACTATAATCAAGTTGTAGTTAATATAATTTTATTATATTTATAATTGCATATTTTATGCACATAACTCCCTAGTACTTTTTCTAGAATGTTAGCCTAAAAAGATTGATGTTAACTAAAAAATTAAAATACACAATATATTTTACTTATACCCACCCATCATTGACATTATATATTAAATTATATAATATCAATATTATCAATAGATATATGAAAGAAAAAATATATCTTGTAGATAAAAATAAAATATGATAATGTATAATCATCAAGAAAGGGTGTGATTGCTATGGAAAGAATCAATAATCATAAAAACAGAATAAATAAATTAAAAGTAGTCAATCACAAGTGTAAAGATTAAATATAGGCACAGTAAATAGCTACTGTGTTTTCTTATACTCTTGTGATCATTGACACAGGAGGAAAAATGGGAATAAAAATAATAAGAAATAACAAGTTATGGATGGAAGAAGAAGCTATACTACACCTTGAAAAGATAGCTCATTTTGATGGCGTTGAAGACGTTGTTGGACTTCCAGACTTGCATGAAAGCAAAGTACCTGTTGGTATGACTGTAAAATCAAAGGATGTAATATATCCGTTTTTAATTGGTAATGATATAGGCTGTGGTATGTCTCTGTTTGATACAAACATTAAACTTAAAAAGTTTAATACAGAGAAATATGTGAAAAAATTATCTAACACTAAACTCATTGGAAAGTACTCAATAGGTGGGGGTAATCATTTTGCAGAGTATCAAAAAATTGAAAAGATATTCAACAAAGAAGAAGAAGCTAAGAAGATTAATCTTAATCAAAATCATCTTTTTATGTTGGTACATTCAGGATCAAGGAAATTAGCTGATAATATCTATCGAGAATATGCTTCTTTAGAGGGTTTAACTGTAGGCAGTAGAGAATTTAAAAAATATCTTTTTTTACATCAAAAAGCAGTGGAATATGCTAGAGAAAATAGAATTGGTGTTGCAAATGCTTTAATGGACAAAATAGAAGTTAAATATGATAATCAGCTGATTATTGATTGTATGCATAATTATTTAGGCTTTGATGATGGATATTTTTATCATCATAAGGGATCAATTAGTGCAAGAAGTGAATACGCTGTTATAGCAGGATCAAGAGGTTCTTATTCTTACGTTGTGAAGTGCATACCAACCCAAGAAACACTATTCAGTATCTCGCATGGATCAGGGCGTAAATGGGCTAGAAATCTCTGTAAGGGACGGTTAGAAACAAAATATAAAAAAGATGAACTCAAAACAACAAAACTAAAAAGTCAGGTTATCTGTGATAATCAGCTTCTTTATGAAGAGGCAACTGAAGCATATAAAGATATTGAAGATGTCATTGACACACTCTTAGAATATAAAACAATTGAATTGGTTGCAAGATTAAAGCCATTGGTGACTTATAAATGTTAATACAAATATCATCTGGTCATGGCAAAGGAATTAAAGAGTGTGAATATGTCTGTTGTTTGTTGTATAAAGAGTTATTAAAGGAGTTTTCATCATTAGAGGTTGTATCTACCCATTACAGTAATGAAGAATGTTTAAAGAGTGCAATCTTCTATACAGAAGAAGATTTATCTTTTTTAGAAGGAACAGTTCAATGGATATGTCAAAGTCCATATCGACCTCATCATAAAAGAAAGAACTGGTTTATTGATGTGTCAATAATCAAAGAAGATATCAAAATTGACAATACTAATGATATCAGATATGAGGTGTTTAGAAGTTCAGGAAAAGGTGGACAAAATGTCAATAAGGTATCTACAGCTATAAGAGCCATTCATGTTCCAACAGGACTTGTTACTGTATCTATGGATCAAAGAAGTCAGTTGCAAAATAAAAAGATTGCATATCTTAGATTATTAGAAAAAATAGATGAAACAAGTTCATCTATTAATAAAAGTATTCATTATTTGAATTGGCAAAAGCATAATCAGATCGAAAGAGGTAATTCTATAAGAGTATATAAGGGAATGAAATTCATCAGAATAATATAAATTGGAATTATTGTATTTAATTAAGGCTATACTTATTTGAGAATGCAGTTTGATAAAGTAATTCATGTATAGTATAAATGTCGCTTGAATACAATTGCAATGTAACGACATATGCGTTATAATTACTTAAAGGAGATGATAATTATGGAAAAAACAATGACATTAAATTTAAGGGTGAATCCTGAAGTTAAGAAAAATGCTGAGGAAGTTCTTTCTCAATTAGGAATGTCTATGTCAACAGCGATTGATATTTATTTAAGACAAATATCATTAAATCAAGGAATTCCATTTACAATAGCAATTCCTAATGCACCAAAATCTATGAATACAGATGAAATGACTGCAAAAGAAATTCGAGCATTACTACAAGAAGGTTTAGATGATATTAACGCTGGGAAAGTCCAAGACGCTTCAGAAGCATTTGCAAAATTTAGAGAATCTTTATAATATGAAGAAGTATCAAATTAAAATAACAGATCGAGCTTTTGATGATATGACTGAGATTTATAAATATATTTCTAATAATCTCGGTTCACCTGAAAATGCTTTACAGCAATACAATAGAATTGCTGGTGCAATAGAGAAACTAGATGTTTATCCAACACGTATTAAAATTTTGGATTCTGAGCCTGAACATAGTTTAGGATTTAGGGCATTACAAGTTGACAAATATGTTGTTATATTTATCATTGATAATGATGTAGTAAATATTGTAAGGGTTCTATATAGTGCATCTGATTTTAGAAAAAAATTGGTTATATAATTAAACTATTATTCATGAAAATTAACTTTTAAATCACAAGAAGGATATCCATGCGATATCCTTCTTTACATAAATAATACTTTATAAAAAATCAATAATTAAACCAACGTTTTTATTTATTCTTCATGTGAGGTGTGAGTAATTAATTACCTATCAATTTAAAACACTTTGATTTTATGGTATTTTTTTTCAAATTATAAATACATATAGCTATGTTTTCACGGAAGAATATACGATATTTATATAATGTTATATACTAACTAAATGAATTTTATATAAGGCTATAGAAACAGTTTTACATACCTCAAAAAATAGGATAAGTCATCTAGCATCTATAAATGAATCATCTCTAAATTCAAATATATTTTCAAAGATACAATTTTTATATTTTTAATCCATTTTTATTTAATTTCTTGATACACATCATCAGAATAAAGTTGTTCAATATTTTGGGGATATAATTGATTATTATCTATTAGCTCTTGTATTTTTTCATCAGTTATATTATGTAATTCAAATGGCGATAATTCCTTTAAAAATTCCTTAATTGCTCCCTTAAATTTTTTTAGCTTACCTTTTCTAATTATTCTAACTTTATGAGTAAAATCACCAGCATATTCAAGGTTTTTTGTTGGAATAATCATAAACCTATATACATTCACATCTTTTCCGTAAACTGAATCAAACCATCCACAATGGCTATTCATTTGACTTGCTTCACTTTTTTTAATTGAAGACCTTTTATCTTCAATCTCATTTTTACACTCAAAAATCATATATTCGTTATTTGAACAACACCATAAATTATCAGGACCTTTTTTTATCTGTTTATCTGGTCTCTCGCTTATAAAGCCAATAAATTCACCTATCTTCTGTAATGAAGCTTCAAATTTATCACTATTTACACCAAAAGATAAATTATCCAATAACTCATTTATTGTTAGAACTAGTTCACCATAACTCTTAAAGCCATTAAGAAATTCTTTAATCTTCGTTGTCCTATTAATGTTTATATAAGAAACTTTTGAATAAGATATACCAACCTTTGGTTTCAATAATTCGTTATTCAATTTAAATGCAGCTTTTTGTAAATCATTAAATTTTGATTTATCAATATAATAAGAATAGCGAGCTAACTGTTGTAAATACCATCCTTTATCACAATCATTCATTTCAGTATTCTCATCAATAAATTCTTGTGTTAGAGCATATGCTTTTTCATACTCCTCTTGTAAAAAATACTTCTCAATATTTCTTTCTTTTTCTAATACTGTATAATCTATTAATGATTGTTCATTTTTACTTAGTCCATTCATTTTACTTGTATAAAACATTTTCCAATCATCAACTCTACCTAAGCATTGATTGATTAGCCCAACAAGTGACTTAAATGGTTCTTCGCCATTTTTAACATCATCCTTTGCTAATTCAGAAATATCCAATCCGATATCAATTTGTTTCCTAGTCTGCTCTGAGAAATATTTTCTTGTTTCTATGCTCCTCATAAATTTAACTATATCATTTCCAATAATAAGAATAACACAAAAATCTTTCTCGCCTCTCACCCCTCTTCCTAATCCTTGTTCTATTTGCTGTGCAATTTTTTTATTAATAATATCACTATCTGGTCTACATAATTCTTCATATCGATCACATAAGTTTTCAAAATAGGGTTTAGAATCTATTATTAAGATTCTACAAGTTTCATCTGGAAGATCTATTCCATCATATCTATTATTTACAACTAATATTTTATTAAATTCTCCTTTTTTTAATTTATCAATTTCTTTAAAAATATTATTTGAATTAGTAATAATACCTCCTTGTTTACTATAATAATCTGCTTTTTTTGTATTTGGAACAATTGAAACAATCCCAAATCCATCATGTTTTGCTCTCATTAACCTAGTAACCACTAACTTCTGATCTAAGGAATCATCAACCAATTGTGGTAAAATCAACATTTTTTCTCCTGACCAAATTTGATTATTATTGATTAATGGATTTTTCACTGCATCAACACTAAAATCTAATCCTTTAATAAAAAAGGCATCATCTTGTGTTGTTGCTGACATTAATATTCTATGGCTAGAATTAGTAAATAATCCAAACTTTTTTGTATCAATACTATATGGAGATATTTCTATTCTGTTTCCAGTTATAAAACAAATATATTTTTCTAAAGAATCTTTAATTAAATCCCAGCTATATTTTATACACGAATCATCTTTATATTGTGATAAAATAGATAATACTTCTGATTTTTTATCATACCATGCCCAATAAGGAACCACCATTAAAGTACTATAATCTTCCTCCTTCAAATCCAAAAAGCTTCCTTTTCCTTGCTCTCTCAAATCCTCTTCAAATAAATTAATAATATCATCAAATAGCTTATTATAAGTTTTTCTTGAAATTTTAATTGTAAAAGAATCTTTTATCACATCTATGCATGTATGTGCATCATCCAAAATAATAGTTCCAACTTTACATGATCGATTTCCTATTCCAAAAATAGATTTACCATTAAACACTTTATGAGCATGAGTTATTAAAATTTTTTCACTTGATTGAAAAGAAGAAGGCAACTCTCTTTCATCTAGTAATACTTCATGTTGTATTCCGAATTTTTCAGCCTCTCTATGAACTTGATTGACTAAATATTTGTTTGGGCAAACATATAGACATGGTCCTTTGCCCATATTAATTTTTGATTGTAATATCAGCAAGCCTATTAATGTTTTCCCCTCCCCCTGTATGTAATTTGATTATTACATCCTTATTGTCCTTATAGCTTTCAAACCATTTCTTCAATATATATTCCTGAGCTACTCTAAGTGGACCCGCAATACTTTTTCTATCTAACGTTTCATATACTTCAATAGGATTTATTTTTTTCTCTAATTGATTTTCATTCATTATATTTCTAAAATTGACCATAAAATTCTCCTCACCAATGTTATTTTAGTCTATATATGATATTTTATCATTTTATATAATAAAAAGAAATAGTTTGTATTTTAATAGAGCTTTGTTATTCCATTAATTTCATAGAATGGAGTATAAGTCTCTTACTCAATTTTAGTGATAAATTACAGAACGATCTCTTATTTTTCCTGCTTATGTTCTTCAAAACATGTCAAAACCTAATTTTCATGTCATTATCCATAAACTCAACATTATCATCATATAAATCATCCAATACTTTTCTCTGATCATCACGGCTAGGATGTGTATATACATTCCATGTTGTATTTACTGTACTATGTCTTAATAAATCTCTTACAACTATTGGATTAACTCCTGCCACCATCAACTCAGTAGCATAAGTATGCCTAAGCATATGATAATGAAATTTAATATCTAACTTTTTTGCTGTATCTCTTATCCTTTCTTGAAAATTTACTGGCGAAATGAAATCTCCATGTTCATCACAAATAACGAAATCATATGGATTTTCCACAAACCAGCTTTTTAAATACTCACTTAATATTGAACAAATTTCTACTCTAGCTTTACTGCTTTTTGTTTTCAATCTTTCTGTTAGATATATTTCTTTTCTTTTTAATCCAGCATGTTCTATTCTTCTGCGTATTGTTAGTTGGTTTCTTTCTAAATCAAAATCTTCCTTCTTTAGTGCCATAACTTCACTTATCCTTAAACCAGTATACCTACCAATTAGCAAAGCAATACCATATGATTTATATTTATATTGAGCTTTTTTCGCAAAGCATCGATTAGGACTTGCTTTTATAATTTCTTCTATTAACCGTTTCAAATCATCATCACTTATAATCTCTACACCCTCTTTCTTTTCTGGCTTATTAGGAAGAAGAATGTTTGGAACGGGATTTATTGATATATACCCTGCTCTAACTCCATGCTTAAATATGACTGAATAAACCTTTTTTATGTTCTTGACTGTTGGATAGTTGTATCTTTGTGATAATTCATTAATATGTGCCTGAAGTGAAACATAACTCACTGACTCAATTGGCACATTCCCAAAATTGCCTTTTACATACGTTTGATGTGTTTTAATATAATAATATAATGTAGCTGGAGCCCATTTGATTTTACCTTCAATTTCTACATATTCATCAAAGACATCATTTAATGTCCTTTTCCTTGATTCAGGAATTAATACCTTTGCATTTGATTTTTCAATAATACTCGCTTCATAATTTCTAGCTTCTTTTTTCGTTCTAAATCCACTTTTTGTATGACGCTGTGTAACTCCATATGGATCTTTATATCTCATATCTACTTGATATATATATCCATACTTTTTGCTTTTTAATTTTCTAATAGACATATATTACCTCCATCTGTGTATCAGCTTTTACCACCATAAAAAAATAAAAAAGCATCATTTCATCTCCATATAAAGATTATCTAATGCCTTTCTTTGATCCTCATTTTGAGGATGTGTATATATGCTCCAAGTTGTACTGATATCACTATGCCTCATTAAATCTTTTACAACAACAGGATTAACTCCTGACATGACTAATTCTGTTGCATAAGTATGTCTTAACATATGATAATGAAAATTAATATTAAGTTCTTTACAGACCTCACGTAATCTATGATTTAAGGTTTCTGGTTTGATAAAATTACCTTTCCCATCACATATCACAAATTCAAATGGATTTATTTCAAACCATTTTTTAAGATAGCTACATAACAGTTTGCTTATTTCTACTGTTCCTTTGCTTTTTGCTGATTTTAACTGATGAGTTGTATGTATATCTTTAGCTTTTAAACCAGAATATTCAATCTTTCTTCTCACTGTCATACAGCAATTTTCAAGATCAAAGTCTTGCCTTTTAAGTGCTAGGGTTTCACTGATTCTTAACCCTGTATATCTCCCTATAATCAAAGCCATAGCATATGACTTAAAGGTAAATTCAGCATTCTTTCCTGATGAATACGGATTTGTTCTTTTAACAGTCTGTAAAGCATCAATAATCTTTGACAAATTCTCATCACTTATGATTTCCACCTTAACTCTTCTTTCATTCTGTAACTTTGGAATTTGAATATATGGTATTGGATTCTCTCTAATATATCCTACTCGTAAAGCATACTTAAATGTCACTGCAAACAACTTTTTTATATTCTTAAGTGTTGGTGGATTATATTTCTCCGACATTTTATTAAAAAATTGTTGTAGATTCATGTATTTTAACGAACCCATATTTTCATTTCCAATCGTATCTTTCACATACATTTCATGAGTTACATTATAGTATACTTTTGTTGATCTTGCATATTTGACCTCTCCCTCTATTTCCATATACTCATAATAAATATCATTAAATGTTTTATTCGTACTTTTTCCCTGCTCTATTAAAACTTCTAGTTGTTCTTTAAAATCTCTTTCATATTTTTTAGCTTCATTAAAAGTTTTAAACCCACTTTTAATATGTCTTTTTGATATGCCAAGTGTATTCTTGTATCTAATATCTACTTGAAAAGTGTTTCCATATTTTTTATTTTGTATTTTTGATATTGCCATATTCAAAATCCTCTTTCTATTCAAATTTTCTTTCGAGCATTAACAATTTGCTTGCTTTGAATAGCCTTGATTCTACTGCTTACATCCAATCCCTCATAATCCATATAAAAATTACTGACTGCCCTAGGAGAAAACATATAATTTCTTCCAGTGCGAATTGCAGGAATAATTCCCATCTCCCTTAGAAAAGTCACATGGCTTTCTGAACAATTAAGCAATTTCATTAATTGAGCTTGTGTAAGCATTTGTAAACTATCCACTTTTCATTACCTCCAATCCTTTTAATATTTATTATGCTCTTTTCAGCAACCAACACTACCACATAAATTCTCTTTTATCTATTAAATAATTAACAATTTTTACAATGATCTAATTAAGTACCATCTCTTGAAGTTTTAATGGTTGATTATTAGCCATATCATAATCTTCCATAAAGCTGATTTCTATATGATCCTTTGTTTGAAGTTTAAATAAATATTGTTCCATAGACTTGATCTTAAGTTCATCATCATAAACAATGACTTTATTAACATCTGAATCTTTTATGCAGAAATCAACATGTTTGCTCATACTTGAATCAAATGCAGGCATCTCAATGATACAAACCTTTTCACTTTCCTCAGATAACCTCTTTACAAAATCCATAAATTCATCTCTTGATGAATCATTCGTTATAATCGCAATCCTGTCTTTTCTTTCTTTGAATGTTTCTTCAATAACATAATAAACAGCTTCTTTCAATTCTTCCAACATATCATCATCTATCATTCTATTAAGATCTGAAAGACTTATAGGCATTTTAGAATTAACAACACTTATTCCTTTATCTTCAAACATTTTTATGAATCGACCATCATGATAAGCATTTGCAACAATGAAATCCACATCATCAGCTATAACAATCTCTGGATGAACTTTCATAACTGCATCAACGATCTGTTCAGGAGCTATAAATGACATAATTAGTGGATAATGCATTTCTCCACCGATATCCAAGTTATGCTCTTTTGCATACTTCATATATTTTTCTTCACTTTCACCATTTAATATGGTTTCAGTTTCAGATGTTAAAATTAATGTGCTTTTACTCATATTCTTCCTTCTTCCCTGTACTATTTTTTATTAGCACATTGATGGCACCTAGGAAATTAGGGGAAAGGATTCCCTAAGTGCCACTATATCTACTAATAAGTTATATTCCGTTTCGTATTCACAATACTAAAGTTTTCGTTATAGAATGAAGACGCTCCAATAAAGAGTCCATAGGTCACTACCTTCCCTCCTCCAATCAAAGGGACGCCATCTCACAGCTGTGACAGTTGTCATCTGCTCGACTGAGTCTGAGACGAAGTATCATACATGTAGACTTCATGGCAATTCATCAAATGTTAGATATCACATCTATCATCAATCGCTGCTTAGTTGTTCTAATAGATCAAATTTATGATTATAATGATATCCATTAGCTAAAGGTCTCGGCGTACTGCTCCATCTACACCAACGTATCTTCATTCTACTTATTTAATTGTCAAAGTTCTTTATGAAATTCAAGCTGACTAAACTTCCCTTTCACTATTAAACGGGACATTATTTTTAACTTTGACACCCTAATCATTCAATTTTTTTCTTAATTTCTTTAAAATATTATTTTTTCTTTTATGAATAGTACTTTGAGATACATGTAACTGTTTTGCTAGTTCTCTTTCTGTCTTCTCCTGTACAAGAAGATTGGTAATGAGTTCTTTATCATCAGGGCTTAACTTATCAATTTCATTAAGTACCATTGAAACTTTATACTGATTCTCTATATTCATACTTTTATCATCCGAAACAACATCTAAATATGTAACATCATTACGTATATTGGCATCTAAACTTATAAGTCTAGCTTGATTATCTTTGACATTATCTCTTATTATTTTTTTATAGCTGTTATAACAAACTTTAAATACATCTTCATCAACTTCTACAAGTTTTCCATGTGGTCTTAAATAAAATTTATATTGTTGAGTTTTAGAATTTCTAATTTTCCAAAAATAATTTTTACTATAATCATTTTTCACTCTCATCTCTCCGTTTCTGTAAATTTTGTTATTAAACTTACGAAACGGAGGACTTCTAATCTTTTGCAAAAGAAAACCTCTCAGTGTTTTATCTGAGAGGGAAACTATAAAATTATATATCTGATTAAAATGCTTTTTATCAAGAAATAATTTCTTGCTCTTTGTTATCATGCTATATATTTATCTCATAGAAATTTTATGTCAAAAAAGAATGAAAAACATAAAAAAGGAATAATGATTACAAGTTCTAACTCAGCTTATGGTTACAATTCTTCCTCAACTATTTTCATTTATCAATGAATTAGACTCATATTTAACATATATTCCTTTATACAATGACATTTTTACACGTATTTAAAAATCATTTCATCAATTTTAGTTATAATTATTGTCTTGTTCCAGCGACACAACCACTATCTACTGGTATAATAGTACCATTAATAAAATCTGAATCTTCCTCAAATAAGAAAACAACCACTCTAGCAATATCATACGGTTGTCCAAATCTTTCACTTGGATTAGCTTTTGCCCACATTGCATATTCATCTGGCTTTGTTTCCTTATATGGCAAGATCAATTCTGTTTCAATTGTTCCTGGTGCAATAGCATTAACAGTAATATTTTGTGTAGCATAATCTAATGCCACCCCTTTTGTAAGACCACTAATAGCGTGTTTACAAGCTGAGTATAATGCCATTCCTTGACTAGAGACTAAACCTGCTCCAGAAGTTGTATTCACGATTCTACCATAACCATTTTCTTTCATCATTCTTAACTCATGTATCATACACATCATATGTGCCTTAACTAAAATACCTAATTCCATATCAATTTCTTTTTCTGTAACCTCACCAAATGGTTTAGATAAAATTCCAAATCCTGCATTATTAAAAGCACAATCTAAACGTCCAAATTTTTCTTGGATAAAATCAAAACCTTCTTTTATTTCATTAGATTTAAATAAATCACAATGTTTGTAAACTACATTTCCTTTAAATTCCTTACATAATTCAATAACAGCATCTGCTTTTTCATCTTGAATATCAAATATAACAACATCATATCTTTTTTTAGATAA